>JAEYXO010000047.1 GCA_023431245.1 Pseudomonadota bacterium
CCTGCCCCATGGCGGCGAAACCGGCGGCCTCAGCGGCGCCCCGCTGACCACCCGCGCGCAGAATGTCACCCGGCAGCTGGCCGAAACACTCGGGGGTGCGGTACCGATCATCGGCGTCGGCGGCATCATGGACGGCAATGACGCCGCGGCACGGATCGGCGCGGGCGCCAGCCTGGTGCAGCTGTATACGGGACTGGTCTACGCAGGGCCTGCGCTGGTGGCACATTGCGCCGAAGCCATTGCCGGGCTTAAATCGTGCTGATCGGCATACCCCGGGAAATCAAGGACCACGAATACCGGGTCGGCGCGACGCCGGATGGCGTGCAGGCCCTTGTTGCCGCAGGTCATGCGGTACGGGTCGAGCGTGAAGCCGGGGCGCGCGTCGGGTTTTCCGACAATGACTATCAGGCCGCCGGTGCAACCATTGCGGCAAAGGCGGAGGACATCTATGCCGCGGAGCTGGTCATCAAGGTCAAGGAAATCCAGCGCAGCGAGTTTCCGCTGCTGCAGCGCGGACAGATCATCTATGGTTACCACCATTTCGCGCCGGACCGGCAGCTTCTGGAAACCATGCTGGCGGCCGGTATCGCCAGCATCGCCTATGAAACCATCACCGATGACAGCGGCCGGCTTCCGCTGCTGACGCCGATGTCGCAAATCGCCGGCCGGCTCGCGCCACAGGTCGGCGCATGGGGACTGCAGATGGCCAACGGCGGCAGCGGTGTATTGCTCGGTGGTGTGCCGGGCGTACTGCCCGCCAATGTGCTGATCATCGGCGGCGGCACCGTAGGCGAAAACGCCGCGCGCATCGCCATCGGCATGGGCGCCAGCGTAACCCTCCTCGACCGCAGCCCGGGCCGGCTGGCAGAACTCGAGGCGGTGTTCGGCAGCCGCCTGAAAAGCGCGATTTCCTCGCCCCGGACGCTGCGAGCCCTGCTGCCAGACCAGGACCTCGTCATCGGCGCCGTGCTGCTGCCCGGTGTGCTGGCGCCGCGGCTGGTGTCCCGCGACGATCTCAAACGCATACGCCCGGGTTCGGTCATCGTCGATGTCGCCATCGACCAGGGCGGCATCTGCGAAACCTCCCGCCCGACCTCGCACAGCAGGCCGCTCTATACGGAGGAAAACATCGTCCATTACTGCGTGCCGAACATGCCGTCGGCTGTCGCCCGCACAGCGACGCTGGCGCTCACGCAGGCCACGCTGCCCCACGCCCTGGCCATCGCCGGCCGCGGATTGCGCGAGGCGGTGCTCCTGGACAGGCATCTCGCGGCGGGACTGCAAACCTGCGCCGGGCAGGTCACCCATGCCGGTCTCGCCCGTGACAGCGGTTTGCCGTTTGTCGCGGCAGCCGATGCACTGCCATGAATCCGGAAGCCGACGCCATCGACGCATTGCTGCCGCAAACCCAGTGCCGGCAATGCGGTTACGGCGGATGCCGTCCCTATGCGGAAGCCGTGGCCGCCGGCACGGCAGCCATCAACCGCTGCCCTCCGGGAGGCACGGAGGTCATCGCTGAACTGTCCGCCCTGCTGGGCACGGCCATGCTGCCTCTCGACGACACGCTGGGCGAAGCGGGACCGCCGGTGACGGCAGTCATCGACGAGGCGCTGTGCATCGGCTGCACCCTGTGCATCGCCGCCTGCCCGGTGGATGCCATCGTCGGCGCGCGGCGCCTGATGCATACCGTGATCACTGCCGAGTGCAGCGGCTGCGCGCTGTGCCTGCCGCCCTGCCCCGTGGACTGCATCGTCCTGCAGCCCACCGGCGAGACACGGGACCGCGGCCGGCAACGCCGGGATGCGATCATCCTGCGCGAAAAATATTTCGCCCGGCAGCGCCGCCTCGCAGCAGGGCAGGCGCAGCGGCACAGGAGCGGATTCCCGGCGGAAGCCCCGCCGGACTCGCCGCGGAAACGCAAAATACTGGATCGCGTGCTCGCACGGGCGCGGGCGCGTATCGCCGGCAGACGCGTGGACCCCTGAGCTGCGACAGGAACGGCTCAGCGGCCAAAAAGGCCGCGCAGCAGCTGTCCCGGATCGATACCGATGCCGCTGCCGCCTTTCGGCGGCTGGGCGGATGATGCGGGCTGCTGTTCCGCCAGGCCGCGCGCGCCGCCGGCAGGCAGAGGGGTGGCGGCACGCATCGGCCCGGCACCGGCCGCCACGCGGCGGATGTCCAGTTCGCGCCCCGCAGGAAGGTTGGCCAGCACCGGCGTCAGCGCGGCGCCCAGTTGCTCCAGCCGTTCGCCCGGCAGGGGATGGGTCTTGAAGAGCAATGCCAGCGAGCCGTCGGCGGCGCCCCGTGCAGCCAGCTTGTGCAGCACGTCGACGAGGCCGAAGGGGTTGTAACCGGCGCGCGCCGCAAGCACCACGCCAATGGCATCCGCTTCGTACTCGGCACTCTTGTCGAGACCGCGGGCGAAAACCTCGGCACCGGTGCCGATCATGTTGTTGACCAGCGCCGACCGGTTGTCGCGTTGCGCAAGCTGGGCGCCCGCGGACAGTGCGGCGCTCTTCTGCATGACGGTGACATGGTGGCGGCGCACGACATGCGCGATCTCATGGGCCAGCACGCCGGCCAGCTGCGCCTCGTTGTCGAGAATCTCGTAGAGGCCGCGGGTCAGCATCACGTAACCACCGGGAGCGGCAAAGGCATTGATCGACGGCGTGTCGATCACCGCAAAACGCCAGGGCAGGTCGGGACGTTCGCCCTGCACGGCAACCCAGCGTCCCACGCGGTTGACGTAGGCCTGCAGCGCCGGATCATTGACCAGCGGCGCGGCGCCCAGCATGCGGCCGGCAATCTCGCGGCCCATGGTCTGCTCTTCCTGTTCGCTGACGCCGGCGACTGCGGTCACGGCGTCGCGGCCGATGCTGAACAGGCGGTTGAGATCGATGTTCTGCGCACTGGCGGCAGCCGCGGCGCCCATCATCGCGGCCAATGCGAGCGCCTGTAGCTTCCGCGCAGGAATCACTGGGGACCCCCTGCACTGTCTCCCGCGGCAACTGCCGGCTGCGACAGGTAGTCGATGCGGGTCGCCGTCAGTCCGGCACCGCCGGCATGCGCTTCGGCCTGTTCCCTGCTCGCGGCAAAGCCGTCCAGCGCCTGCAGTTGCCCGCCGTCGAACTGCGCCTGCTTGAGATCCTCCTCGTCGAGGCCACGGATGCCGAGCGTCGCCGTGACATTGACTTTCTGGCGCGGCGCAAATACCCGCCCCAGAACCGATCCCGCACCGGACCCTTCGCCGGCACTGCCGGCAGGCGCGCCAAAACGCACATTGAAGGAATACAGCCATCCGCTGCCCGCCGCGGTCTTGACCTGCACCCAGGCGCCCTGGCGGGCCAGAGCCTCTCCGACGGCACCCTTGGCGAAATTGGCTACCACGGCCGAATCGGTGCGGGGTTCGGCGCGAACAACGCTGTCACGCTCGATGGTCACGGGTTCAGCAACAGCAAGCGCCGCACATGTCGCCAGCAGCCCGGCCGCCACCCATCTGCACACCGCTTTTGCCACCTGCTGCCGCACTGCGGATCTCCCGTGGATTGACGGGCCATTATAATCACGCCCACACGTCCAGACCATGCCCGAGGCCCCTTGAATCCCGCCAAGCGCCAGACCATTTTCGGGCGATTCCGCGCCGCCAATCCCGAGCCGCGGGGCGAACTCGAATATGCCTCGGCCTTCGAACTGCTGGTCGCCGTGATCCTGTCCGCGCAGGCCACCGACAAAAGCGTGAACCTGGCCACGCGCAGGCTCTACAGGAAAGCCAACACCCCGCGGGCACTGCAAAAACTGGGCGTCTCCGGCCTCGAGCAGTACATCAAGAGCATCGGCCTTTACCGGACCAAAGCCAAAAACATCATCGCCACCTGCGGCATCCTGCTGGAGAAACACGGGGGGGAGGTGCCGCGTGACCGCGAGGCCTTGGAAGCACTGCCGGGCGTCGGCCGCAAAACCGCGAATGTCGTGCTCAACATCGCCTTCGGTGAGCCGACGATCGCCGTCGATACCCACATTTTCCGCATCGCCAACCGCACCGGACTGGCGCCGGGAAAGGATCCGCTGGCCGTCGAACGCAAGCTGCTTAAGGTGACGCCGCCGGAGTTTCGCCTGCACGCCCACCACTGGCTGATCCTGCACGGCCGCTACGTCTGCACCGCGCGCAATCCGCGTTGCCCGGAATGCCTGATCCGCGACCTTTGCGAATTCCGCGGCAAAACCGGGTCGGCCGGGACATAAAAAAAACCGCGCATGCCTTGCCGGCAGCGCGGTTTTTTCAGCCGGATCCGGTCAGGTTCAGTATTTGACCGTCAGACCCTGCTGGCGCGAGTAGAAGGCGGCCAAGTCCTCGATGTCACGCTTGGACAGGCTGGCAGCCAGCGGCGCCATGATCGCGTTCTTGCGCTCGCCCGACTTGTAATCGGACAGCGCTTTCACCAGGTAGTCGTAATGCTGCCCGGCAAGCCGCGGGAAGTCCGCCGCCGCACTGTTGCCGTCCGGTCCGTGGCAGGCGGCGCAGGTTTTCGATTTTTCCTTGCCCGCCGCCGGATTGGCGGCATGGGCCGTGGCGCCGGCAAACACTGCCGTAATGCCCGCAATCCACAACATCCTTTTGCTGATCATCATTGCGCCCCTCATTTCGAAGCCGCCTGCACCGCAGGTGCCGCATAGTACGCCGCGACATCGGCCATGTCCTGCTCCGACAGACCGGCGGCAATGGCACGCATCGACGGGTGCGTGCGGTCGCCGTTCTTGTAGGCCTGCAGCGCCTTGACGATATAGGCGGCGTGCTGGCCGCCGAGCTTGGGCACGTTATAGGTCACGGGAAACGCGGTTTTGTAGCCGGGAATGCCGTGGCAGCCGATGCACATCGAGACTTTTTCCTTGCTGGCAGACGGATTGGCATCTGCCGCCGCGACCAGGGCGGGTGACAGTGCGGTCAGCCCGAGACACAGGCTGATGACGGTTATCCGGTTCATGAAGGCGCTCTTTCCTGTTTTTGGACACGTTGCAGGGCACAGATTATAGCCCAAAAGATTTGCTGATTGCCCAGCAAAATTAGCTGATTGCCGAGTCATGGCTCCATGTTCGATAATCAGTGCAGTCGCATCGGGAAATCCATTGAAGTTTTCATTCCTCACTGCGCCCGAACTGCAAACGTTCGCGCTACGGCTGTTTCCGTTCCTGCAATGGTGGCCGATGGTCGACCGCCGGACCCTGCGCGCCGACGCGCTGGCCGGCCTGACCGGTGCGGCGGTCGTGTTGCCGCAGGGCGTCGCCTTCGCGACCATCGCCGGCCTGCCGCCGGAATACGGGCTCTACGCGGCCATGGTTCCCGCGGTCGTCGCCGCCCTGTTCGGATCGAGCTGGCACCTGGTTTCGGGCCCCACCACCGCAATCTCGATCGTCATCTACTCGACGATGAGCGGCGTCGCCGTGCCTGGCACCCCCGAATACATCCGCCTCGTGCTGATGGTGACCTTCCTCACCGGCATATTCCAGCTGGCCATGGGGCTGGCCCGCATGGGTGCGCTGGTGAACTTCATCTCCCACACCGTCGTGCTCGGATTCACCGCCGGCGCCGGGCTGCTGATCATGAGCACCCAGCTGCCGCACTTTCTCGGCATCCCGATGCCCCGGGGCATCTCCTTCGCCGAGACACTGCAGCTGACGGTGGCCGGTCTCGACCAGATCAACTGGTACGTGGCTTCGGTCGGCGCCCTCACCCTGCTCGTCGGCATATTCGTGCGGCGGCGCTACAGGCGCCTGCCCTACATGATCGTGGCCATGATTGCCGGCAGCCTGTATACCGCCGCGCTGGGACTGATCCCGCAGCTTGACGCACGCAACCAGATCGAGACCGTCAAGGCGCTGTCCGGGATCTTTCCGCAGTTCTCGGTGCCGGATTTTTCGCTGGAAGCCCTGCGCAAGACCGCATCCATCGCGGTCGCGATCACCATGCTCGGACTGACCGAAGCCGTGTCCATCGCGCGCGCCATTGCCGTGCGTTCGGAACAGCGCATCGACGGCAACCAGGAATTCATCGGCCAGGGCCTGTCCAACATCGCCGGCAGTTTCTTTTCCGCCTACGCATCCAGCGGGTCCTTCAACCGCAGCGGGGTCAACTACGAGGCCGGGGCGCGCACGCCGCTGGCGGCGGTGCTGGCCTCCGTGTTCCTGCTGCTGATCGTGCTGCTGGTGGCCCCGCTGGTGCAGTTCCTGCCGGTGCCGACGATGGCCGGCATCCTGTTCATGGTTGCCTGGGGACTGATCGATATCGCGCAGATCCGCAACATCATCCGAACCAGCCTGCCCGAAAGCATCGTGCTCGGCGTCACGCTGCTGGCGACCCTGTTCGTACAGCTCGAATTCGCCATCTACGCAGGCATCCTGCTGTCACTGATGCTGTACCTCAAGCGCACCTCGCACCCGGTGATACTCGACGTCAAGCCCGACCCGGAGGAAGGCAGCTACCATTACTCCGCGGATACCGGGCTGCCCGACTGCCCGCAGCTGAAGTGCGTGCGCATCAACGGATCGCTGTTTTTCGGCGCCGTGGACCATGCGCAGCAGGTCCTGCAGAAATACGGGGAACGCACCCCGCAGAAACACCTGCTGATCGTTGCCAGCGGCATCAACTTCGTCGATGTCGCCGGCGCCGAGATGCTGGCCCACGAGGCCAAACGCCGGCGGCGGGCCGGCGGCGGCCTTTATTTCTACCGGATCAAGGATGAGGTCATCCGCCTGCTCAAGCGCGGCGGCTACATGCGCGACATCGGCGAGGACCATGTCTTCCCCGTGAAACACCCGGCACTGGCCGCGATCTACCCCCGCCTGGATGTCGCGACCTGCCGCGACTGCAGGCTGCGCATATTCCGCGAGTGCCGCGACCGTCTTCCCGACGGCTCGCCGCGCAGCGAAACGGCACCGGCTGCGGTGACGCCCGCCCCATGAGGATCAGCGGAAGGATTTTTCCGTTTCTGCGCTGGCTGCCGCTCAGCCGCGAATCGCTGCGGGCGGATTTCATAGCCGGCGCCACCGTGGCCATGGTGCTGATTCCGCAATCCATGGCCTATGCCCAGCTCGCCGGGCTCCCGGCCTACTACGGCCTCTACGCCGCCTTTCTCCCGGTGATCATCGGCGCGATGTGGGGATCCTCGCACCAGCTCGCCACCGGGCCGGTGGCCATGGTGTCCCTGTTGACGGGGTCGGCACTGGCCCAGTTTGCGGCACCCGGCACCGAGCAGTTCATCGCGCTGGCCATCCTGCTGGCATTGATGGTGGGGGTCATGGAGTTTGCGATGGGCCTGTTCCGGCTGGGTGCGATAGTCAACTTCCTGTCCCACCCGGTCATTGTCGGATTCACCAATGCGGCGGCGATCATCATCGCGCTGTCCCAGTTCAACAAGCTGCTGGGCGTGCACAGCGCGCGCTCCGACCGTTTCCTCGCCGATGTGTGGGATGTGCTGCTGCGGGTCGGCGACACCCACCTGCCGACCCTGGGCATGGGCCTGCTCGCCCTCGCGGTGATGCTGCTGGTGCGCCGTTACCGGCCGGCATGGCCCGGCGTGCTGATTGCAGTGGCGCTGACCACGGCACTGAGCTGGGCCATCGGCTTCGAACGCAACGCCAAGGCGGGCCCGGCCGATTTCCGCGATCCCCAGGTGCGCAATGTGATCGACTCCATGGTGGCGCTCTCGGCGCGCAGCGGCGTACTGCGCCAGGAAACCGCGGCCAAAATCGGCGAAATCGATGACCTCGCGGTCAGCAGCGGGGACACCCATCCGCGCTTGATCATGCTCAATGCCGACCTCGAATTCCTCAGGCTGGAACTGCGCGCAGTCGAAGCCGAGCAGAGGGTCCGCTTCGCCGAGCTGCGGCGCCTGCGCTTCAATCGCAGCACCGATGATTCGGGCGCAATCACATACCACCTCTCCGGAACCGGGTCCCAGGGCGCGCCCAACGACGGCAGGCGCTGGACCATCACCGCGCTGGACGGCAGCAGCATCAGCATGAAAGGCGGCGGCGAAGTGGTCGGCAGCGTGCCCGCCGGCATACCCGACCCGGCGGCACCGAAATTCGACTGGGACACCCTGATCAAGCTGCTGCCGACCGCACTGATCATCGCGCTGATCGGCTTCATGGAAGCCATTTCCATCGCCAAGTCGATGGCCACGCGCACCCGGCAGCGCATCGATCCCAACCAGGAACTGGTCGGCCAGGGACTCGCCAACATCGTCGGCAGCCTGTTCCAGGCCTTCCCGGTCAGCGGCTCCTTCTCGCGGTCCGCGGTCAACCTCGCCGCAGGCGCTGCCAGCGGCATGTCATCGGTGGTTGCCGGCGCGATTGTCCTGGTCACGCTGCTGCTGTTCACGCCGCTGCTCTACCACCTGCCGCAGGCGGCCCTGGCGGCGATCATCATGCTCGCCGTGTTCAACCTGGTGAATGTCCCGGCGCTGCTGCATGCGTGGAAAGCCCATCGCCATGACGGCATCGCCGCCGTAGTGACCTTCCTCGCCACGCTCAGCTTCGCCCCACACCTCGATACCGGCATCCTGATCGGCGCGGCACTGGCCATCGTGCTCTACCTCTACCGCACCATGCGCCCGCGCGTGGCCGTGCTCGGCCGCCATCCGGACGGCACGCTGCGCGATGCGCATCTGTTCGGACTGCCCACCAGCGAGCGCCTGATCGCCATCCGCTTCGACGGCTCCCTGTTTTTTGCCAACGTGCCCTATTTCGAGGACGTGATCCTCGACCAGGCCGCGAAACACCCGCAGGCACGCTACATCCTGATCGTCGGCGACGCCATCAACGAGCTCGATGCCTCGGGGGAGGAAATGATCAGACACCTCGCGCGACGCCTGCAGGACAACGGCGTGACCATGGTGTTCAGCGGACTGAAGCGCCAGGTGCTCGGCATCATGGAAAAAACCGGGCTTTACGCATCGATAGGTGCGCAGCATTTCTTCCGCACCGAGGACATGGCGCTGGAAGCCATTTCGCAATGGCTGCATGACCCCGCATTCGACGAAAAATTCTTTCCGCTGCGGACACCCGCCGGGGAGCAGGTCGCGGCCCCGCAGGAAAAGTGAACGGAAACGAGTGACGGCCCGGCCGCACTGCCGCCCGGCACCTATAATGTGCGCCCACGATCCCGGAGTACTGCGCCCATGGCGAACCGACTTTCGAAAATAGTCACCCGCACCGGGGATGACGGCAGCACCGGTCTGTCATCGGGCAGCCGCGTACGCAAGAACCACCGGCGCATCGCCGCCATGGGCGATGTCGACGAACTGAACAGCGCCATCGGCGTGCTGCTCGCCGAAGAGCTGCCACAGGCGGTGCGCAGCGCGCTGACCGGCATACAGCATGACCTCTTCGACCTCGGCGGCGAACTCAGCCTCCCGGGGCATGCGCTGGTCAGCGACACCCATCTGCAGCGCATCGACGGCCTGATCGGAAGCTTCAACGGCGAATTGCCGCCCCTGCGGGAGTTCGTGCTGCCCGGCGGCACCCGCGCCGCCGCACTGGCCCATGTGGCGCGCACCGTGTGCCGCCGCGCTGAACGCACGCTGGTGGCACTGGCCGGGGAGGAGCCGGTCGGACCGCTGCCGGTGCAGTACCTCAACCGCCTGTCCGACCTGCTGTTCGTGCTGGCCCGGGTCTGCAACCGAGCAGGCGGCAAGGGCGACGTGCTGTGGCGGCAGGACCGTAACCAGGACTGATTGCCGCTCCGCTCAGCGCCTTGCGGCGCGCACGGCATCGAGATGTGCGCAGACCAGCCGCGCGCCGTCGAGCAGGCGCGGCGTCGGGCGCTGGATCAGATCCGGCGCAATGTAGTACGCCGGCATCACCGACAGCGGCGGCGGCAGGCCGGCCCAGCGTGCAGCGTAGGCATCGGCCTTTTCCGCGGAACTCCCGCCGAGCGCGACTTCCGGCCGCGCCGCGAGCAGGGCCTCCCGTGAAACCTCGGGCGTCAGCGGCCGCAGGCTGCCGAACACGTTGACGCCGCCGCACAGTTCAATGATTTCGCTGATCACATGACGATCGTTGACGGTCATCAGAGGCGACGGCCAGATTTCGTAGAACACGCGCACCGGCGGGCCCGCGGGACGGCGCGCGCGCAGTTCGCCCAGCCCGCGAGCAAAGGCCATCCGCGCCGCCGCACCGGCGTCTGAGGTGCCGGCCAGCGCAGCAATCGCCTCGATGCTGCGCCCCACCTCCTCCAGCCGGGCCGCGTCGGACACGAACACCGGCAGGCCCGCACGCTCGATGCGGGCAACCGTTTCCTGCGGGGTGCCGCTGCGCCAGGCCAGCACCAGATCCGGCTTCAGCACCAGCAGGCGCTCGATATCGGTATGCAAGGCATCGCTGACGACCGGCAATGACCTCGCCTCCGCGGGGTGGTTGCTGAAGCGTGCGACGCCCGCCAGGCGGGCACCGGCGCCCGCCGCAAAAACCAGCTCCGTCAGATGGGGCGTCAGCGTGACGATGCGCTGTGCCGGCCGCTGCAGGCGAACGACGACGCCGCGGTCATCGGTGACTGCAACCGGCGCCCCTCGCAGCGGCGCCGCAACACAGGCAAGCGCCAAAACCGCGGCAATGCGTGTCAGCCAGGACTTGAGCAAGACATGCGGGACTGCCGCAGCGCCCCTTGCATG
>JAEYXO010000321.1 GCA_023431245.1 Pseudomonadota bacterium
ATGACGTGTACCACCAGAATCAGGACTTCCATGACATGCCCGCCTCAATCAATGTTTCTGCGCCGCCGCCCGGCAGATCGCAGCAAATTCCCCGGCCACCAGTGCGGCGCCTCCAATAAGGCCGCCGTCGATGTCCGCCATCGCAAACAACTGCGCCGCATTGGCCGCCTTGACGCTGCCGCCGTACACGATGCGCACTTCCGCCGCCACCGCCGCATCCTCCGCCGCCACACGGCTGCGGATGAATGCATGCACCGCCTGCGCCTGCTCCGGCGTCGCCGTCTTGCCGGTGCCGATCGCCCATACCGGCTCGTAGGCAACCACCGCCTCCCGCAGCGCCGCAGCACCGCTGCGCCGCATTACCGCCTGCAACTGCCGGTCGACCACCTGTTCGGTGGCGCCGGACTCGCGTTCCGCCAGCGTCTCGCCGACACACAGCACCGGCACCAGTCCGGCCTCGCGGGCAACGGCAAACTTTTCCGCCACCAGCGCATCCGTCTCGCCGAACAGGGCCCGGCGCTCCGAATGTCCGACAATCACATGGCTGCAGCCCGAGTCTTTCAGCATGGCCGCCGACACGCCGCCGGTAAAGGCGCCGTTGGCGAACTGGCAGAGATCCTGCGCGCCCAGCGCGGTTCCTGTGCCGCCGATCAGGGACTGCACCTGCTGCAGATAGACAAACGGCGGGCAGATGACGCTTTCCACACCGGAAATCCCGGCCAAAACCGGCACCAGATCCGCCAACAGGGCTTCGTTGGAAGCCCGATTGCCGTTCATTTTCCAGTTGCCCGCTACAAACTTGACCCGCATTTCCGGCCCGGCCCGATTAAACCGCGAGATTTTACCGGGTGCGCGTTACCGGGTCAATTTGGAACAGCTGCTGCTGCACCGCGAAAACCGCATGAATTACAACGGCTTTTCGACTTTTTTGCTTACCTCCGGCTTACAGCGCAGATCCGCTGCACGGCTGCCGGTCGGGGGGACTCGACAACCAGGTCCTCGTAGGCCAGAACCCGCGCATTGCCCACCACTTGCAGCAACTCACCATGGCGCAGCAGGAAATCCGGATTTGACGGGCGGCCATAGGCTTCATTGCCCTGGGCGAAGGTTTCGTAGATCAGCACGCCGCCCGGTGACAACGCAGCCATCAGCAGGGGAAACAGCGGGCGATGGAGGTAATTGGTCACCACCACGGCATCAAAGCTGCGGCCGGGGTACGGCCATGGCCCCGCTTCGATGTCGGCGCACAGTGCCGCCACGGCTCCGGATTCCGCCAGCGCGGCAATCGCCTCCGGATCACGGTCGACAGCGTCCACCCGGTACCCGCGATCCGCAAAAAACAGGGCATGCCGCCCGCGGCCGCAAGCCAGGTCAAGCACCGAGCCACCGGCCCGCACCATGGGTGCAAAGCGCTGCACCCATGCCGAGGGCGCGCTGACTGCACCGTGTGAAAGCAGATTGGCGGATGCCATGGGCCGTCACGGGCGGCAGAACGCCGCCGCTCTCAGGTCACGCGGATGTTCTTGAACTGCCAGGGATCCGACGCATCGAGGTCCTCCTCGAAGGGATGGTTCCGCCCCTGCAGCGGCGTCCAGTCGGAATAGGCGCCGACCAGTTTGCCCAGATAGGGGTTGGCCACCTCGAGCACGCGCCGGAAATCCATGTCGTCGGGATCGATGATGCCCGCATCCGGATTCTCCATCGCCCAGACCACGCCGCCAAGCACACCCGCCGCCACCTGCAGGCTGGTGGCATTGTTGTAGGGGGCCAGCCGGCGCGCCTCGTGGATCGACAGCTGCGAGCCGTACCAGTAGGCGCCCTTCTTGTGCCCCAGCAGCAATGCGCCGAGTTCATCGACGCCTTCGGTGATCTCGTCGCGGAACAGCCTGCGCTGCTCCTGTCCGATCCAGTTGCGGCCGGCCAGTTCATGCACCGACAGCACGGTGTCATCGCAGGGGTGGTAGGCGTAATGGCAGGTCGGACGGTAGATGACCTCGCCCCCTTTGCGCACCGTCAGGTAGTCCGCGATCGAAATCGCCTCGCCGTGGGTGATCAGGAAACCGTGGAACGCACCCTCCCCCGGGGTCCATGTGCGCACCTTGACCGAGGCCCCGGGGCGGTTCAGGTAAATCGCCGCCTTGCAGCCGAAATCGTGGTGCCGCCCTTCCGGCGGAAAATGTTTTTCGTGCGTGCCCCAGCCCAGTTCGCAGGGCTGCGAACCCTCGCCGATGAAGCCGTCGACCGACCAGGTATTGACGAACTCACCGCGCCGTTTGCGCGGCGTTGCGTACTGGGTGTCGCGCTCGGAGCAGTGGATAGACTTGATGCCGAGCTCCATCGCCAGGTTCGCCCACTCCTCGCGCGTGCCCGGGATCTCCTGGCGGCCGAGAATGTCGTGCGCCAGGTTGACCAGCGCCTGCTTCACCCAGTGGGAAATGAGCCCCGGGTTGGCGCCATGCGTCGGGATCACCGTCGGTCCGGCGGGGAATTTCTTCCGCAGTTCGAGCACCTCTTCCCGCTGGCCGTAATTCGAGCGGCGCGACGCGGAAACCGAGGGATCGGTGTAACCGCCCGCCCAGGGTTCGATGCAGGAGTCCGTGTAGAGCACGCCCTTTTCGCAGCAGAACTCGATCAACGCGGAACTCGCCACGTCGACGGACAAGTTGATCAGGAAATCGCCCCGCTCCAGCCTGGGGCCGAGAATCGCGCGGTAGTTCTCGCGCGTGAGAGGATTTATTTCGTAGCGGATGCCGAAGGCTTCAGCTTCGGCGCGGCCACGATCGTGCCCCGTGATGATGGAGATGCGTTCTTTCGGAATGTCGATGTGGCGCAGCAGAAGCGGCAATACGCCCTGCGCGACCGAACCGAAACCGATGAAAACGATTTTCCCCGGGAATTTGAAATATTTCTGATCTGCCATTTCATAAACTGGTGTTGTCGTTTTTCGGGAACCCGGAGTCTAACAACATTTGTCCGGCCGGCACAGCAATGACAGGGGCGCGCATCCGCAACGTCGATCCGGCCATGCCGTCATCATTCGCGGCTGCGCGCCCGGTGCCCGCGCGCCTTCACAGAACATTGTTTTTATTGCGTATTCCGCGGAGCGTTGCCGCAAGGCAGGCGCCGGGTCCGGCGCCGAATGAAAGCGTTTGCATTACCGCGGCGCTTTCATCTACCCTTGTCATTGCGCGTAAAGCGACGGATTGCACGATCGCAGACAAAAAATACGGCGCGCGCAGCAGCCACAACACCAAAGGAGAGATCGCATGACTACCGCATTGATAGGAAGAACCCTGCTCGCGGCCTGCATCACCGCGGCTGGCGCGCTGACCGTTGCCGGACCGGCAATTGCACAGGAAAAGTATCCGTCACGCCCCATCGAGTTCGTGGTGCCCTGGGGCCCGGGCGGCGGCGCCGACCAGCTCGCGCGCAAGGTCGCGCCCGGACTTGAAAAGGCACTGGGCGTGTCGCTGCCGGTCATCAATGTCGCAGGTGCAACCGGACAGACCGGCCTGACCAAGATGCTGACCTCCCCCAATGACGGCTATTCGATCTCGGTGTTCATCGCCGACACGCTGGCGCTGCAGATGGAGCCCGCGACCAAGTGGAAGCTCGATGACTTCACCACGGCCGCGATCATGATTCAGCAGCCCTCGGCCTTCCTGGTCGCGGAGAACAGCCCGCTCAAGACCTGGAAGGACGTCGAGGCCGAGGCGAAGAAGCGCCCGCTCAAGGTCGGCGTCACCGGTTTCGGCAGCGCCGACGACCTGCACGTCCTGTATTTCACGGCCAAGGGCCTCAAAATGCAGTCGGTGCCCTTCCCGAAACCGGCCGAGCGCTACACCTCCGTGCTCGGTGGCCATGCCGACCTCGTCTACGAGCAGCTGGGCGACGTCAAGAGTTTCCTAGACAGCAAGCAGATGCGGCCGGTGGTGATATTCGCCGACAAGCGCTTCCCGGCCTTCAAGGACGTCCCCACCGGCAAGGAACTCGGCCACGACATCATCATCAACCAGTTCCGCGCCGTCATCATGAGGGCCGGCACCGACCCGGCACGGGTGAAGGCGGTGTCCGACGCCCTGGCCAAGGTCGCCGCAACCGACGACTACAAGGGCTGGCTGAAGGAGCAGTTCGCCGACGCCAACAGCTTCGTGCCGGCAGCCGGCGCCGCCGCCTTCATGAAGGGCGAGCTCGACGCCATGCGCAAATACGCGCCGAAGAAGTAGACCGCAACGCCGGGGCGCAGCGGAAATGCTGCGCCCCGCATTACGTCAGGCAGACCGACAGCATGTTTTCCCTCAACCGCTTTCCCCTGCGCCGGCTTGCACCCTATCTGCTGGTCGGCTGCGCGGGCCTGTACCTGTTCTACGCGGCGACGCAGATCGAATTCCACCGCCGCGCGGGCACGCTGGGCCCCGATTTCTGGCCCAAGCTGATACTCGCGCTGCTGCTTGTCGTCTGCGCCGGCGAAATCCTGCGCATCGTCTTCGCGAAGAACCCCGATGCCGAAATCGGCAGCGTGCTGGAGGACATCACCCGCGAAGCCGATGCGGATTCGGGCACGGAAGCCGCTGAACCGCCGGCAGGGCACCCCTGGCGCCTGCTCGCCGGCATGGCGGCAACCCTTGCCTATGTGGCCCTGGTCGGCAGTACCGGATTCGCGCTCACCACGGCGGCTTACATCGCCGCGTTCCTGCTGATCGGCGGATACCGCAAGACAAAAGTCATCGTCATGATGAGCATCGGCGGCCCGCTGCTGCTGATGTTCGTGTTCATGAAACTGGTCTACATCTCGCTGCCGCTGGGCAGCGGCCCCTTCGCGCAGTTCAGCATCCTGCTGATGGGCA
>JAEYXO010000325.1 GCA_023431245.1 Pseudomonadota bacterium
CGCATGAAGCGCTGGGGACCATCACCGGCGAGTTCACGCCCGACGACCTGCTGGGCGAAATCTTCTCCAGGTTCTGCATCGGCAAATAGTCCAGCCCTGAGGTTCCACGTGGAACCTCCCGCATCCGATTCCCGGTTGGTCGAGGGTTGTTCCACGTGAAACATGGCGTGCCGCAGCTTTCGCCGGTTCGGCAACTGAGCTATCATGCGCGCCCGGCTTAGATCCCGTCCGGCCACGGTGGCTCCGGCAGCGAGAAATGACGCAATTCCCTGAAAAATTTGACGTAATTGTCATTGGTGGCGGCCATGCCGGCAGCGAAGCCGCGCTTGCCAGCGCGCGCATGGGTTGCCGCACGCTGTTGCTGACCCACAGCATAGAGACGCTGGGTCAGATGTCCTGCAATCCGTCGATCGGCGGCATCGGCAAAGGCCACCTGGTCAAGGAAGTCGACGCCTTGGGCGGGGCGATGGCAGCCGCCACCGACGAGGCCGGCATCCAGTTCCGCATTCTCAATTCGCGCAAGGGCCCGGCGGTGCGTGCGACCCGTGCCCAGGCCGATCGCGTCCTTTATCGCCAGGCCATCCGCAGCCGTATTGAAAACCAGCCGAATCTGAGCGTGTTCCAGCAGGCGGTCGATGACCTGATCATCCAGGGTGACCGGGTAAGCGGCGTGGTAACCCAGATCGGCCTGCGCTTTGAGGCGCGTGCTGTGGTGCTGACCGCAGGCACCTTCCTGTCCGGCCTGATCCACGTCGGCCTGCAGAACTATCAGGGTGGCCGCGCCGGCGATCCGCCTTCGGTCAGCCTGGCGGCGCGCCTGCGTGAACTGAAACTGCCGGTGGGGCGCCTGAAAACCGGCACGCCACCGCGGATCGATGGCCGCAGTATCGACTTCAGTGTCATGACCGAGCAGCCCGGCGACGATCCGGCGCCGGTGTTTTCCTTCCTCGGGCGGCGCGAGCAGCATCCGCGCCAGCTGCCGTGCTGGATCACTCATACCAACGAGCGTACCCACGAGGCAATCCGCGGCGGGCTCGACCGCTCGCCGATGTTCACCGGCGTCATCGAGGGCGTGGGACCGCGCTACTGTCCGTCGATCGAAGACAAGATCCACCGTTTTGCCGACAAGGCTTCGCACCAGATTTTCCTCGAGCCCGAGGGCCTGACGGTGCACGAGTATTACCCCAACGGCATTTCCACCAGCCTGCCTTTTGATGTGCAGCTGGCGGTGGTGCGCTCGATCCCGGGACTGGAACGCGCGCACATCACCCGGCCCGGCTATGCGATCGAATACGATTATTTCGATCCACGCGGGCTCAAGGCTTCGCTGGAAACCAAGGCCATCAGCGGCCTGTTTTTCGCTGGCCAGATCAACGGTACGACGGGTTACGAGGAAGCTGCTGCCCAGGGGCTGCTGGCAGGCATCAACGCCGGTCTGCAGGTCCGCGGACGCGATGCCTGGTCGCCGACCCGCGACCAGGCTTACCTCGGCGTGCTGGTCGACGACCTGATCACCCGTGGCGTGTCCGAGCCCTATCGCATGTTCACCAGCCGCGCCGAATACCGGCTGTCCCTGCGCGAGGACAACGCGGATCTGCGTCTGACCGAAATCGGCCGCCGTCTCGGCGTCGTTGACGACCGGCGCTGGGAAACCTTCGAGCGCAAGCGCGAAGCGATTGCCCGCGAGCAGGAACGGCTGAAATCGACCTGGGTCAATCCCCGGCAGCTGACAGAACAGCAAGCCATTGATTTTATTGGTAAAAATATAGAACGTGAGTATTCACTGTCAGACCTGCTGCGGCGTCCTGAAGTGAGCTATGCCAGCCTCATGGCTTTGCCCGGTGCCGATCCCGGCGTCGACGATCCGCAGGTCGCGGAACAGGTCGAGATCCAAGCCAAGTACCAAGGCTATATCGAGCGCCAGCGCGCCGAAATCGAACACCGTGCCCAGCAGGACGAATTGCGCCTTCCGGCCGACCTGGATTACAGCCAGGTGCGCGGCCTGTCGATCGAGGTCCAGCAGAAACTGAATCGCGCCCGGCCGGAAACCGTCGGCCAGGCTTCGCGCATCTCCGGTGTTACACCGGCGGCGATCTCGGTGCTGCTGGTGCATCTCAAACGCATTTCCGCCGTCCTGCAGAAAAGCGCATGAACCTCGCGGACGCACTGGCCGCGGGCATCCGGGCGCTCGGCCTGGACATAGCCGCGGCCGCGCAGCAGCGCATGCTCGATTTCCTTGCGTTGATCCAGAAGTGGAACAAGGCCTACAACCTGACAGCGGTGCGCGAGCCGCAGAAAATGCTGACGCACCATCTGCTCGATTCGCTGGCGGTACTGCCGCACCTGCGCGGACCGCGGGTACTCGATGTCGGCACCGGCGCCGGCTTGCCCGGCATTCCGCTGGCGCTGGCGCGTCCGGACTGGCGGTTCACGCTGCTCGACTCGAACCACAAGAAAACGACGTTTCTGCGCCAGGCGGTCATCGAGCTGCAGCTCGGCAACGTCGAAGTCGTTTGCGAACGCGTTGAAACCTGGGCCGCGCCGCAGTCCTTCGATACCGTGGTGTCGCGCGCGTTTTCGGATGTCGCAGAATTCATCGCCCTTGCCGGGCGGCTGTGTGCAAAGGATGGCGTCGTGATCGCAATGAAGGGGGTTTATCCGCACGAGGAGCTGGCGCAGCTGCCGCAGGCATTCCGCCTCTGTGGTGTCGTGCCGTTGCAGGTGCCGGGTCTCGGTGCCGAACGCCATGCCGCGCTGCTGCAACCGGCGGAGGCGGCATGACGCGCATCATCGCCATCACCAACCAGAAGGGCGGCGTCGGCAAGACCACCACCGGCGTCAACCTTGCCGCCAGTCTTGCGGCGACCCAGCGGCGCGGGCTGCTGGTCGACCTCGATCCGCAGGGCAACGCGACGATGGGCAGCGGCATCGACAAGCGTGCGCTGGACGCGACGGTGTACCAGGTGCTGCTCGGCGAAAAAACGGTTGCCGATGTGCGCCAGCGCGCGCAGGCCGGCTACGACGTGCTGCCGGCCAATCGGGAGCTCGCCGGTGCCGAGGTGGAGCTGATCGAGATCGAGCAGCGCGAAACGCGCTTGAAGGACGCGCTGGCCGCAGTCACCGCCGATTACGATTTCATACTCATAGACTGTCCGCCGGCGTTGAACCTGTTGACGGTGAAC
>JAEYXO010000328.1 GCA_023431245.1 Pseudomonadota bacterium
GCTGCTGCAACTGCCGGACCAGCGCCGCGTACTGCACAGGCGGCTCCTCCTGCCCCATGACCCAGGCCAGCAGGCTGGTGTCGTTCTCGCCGAGAAAGGCCTTGAACACCCCCAGCTCCCGTTGGGACAAACTTTCCAGCTCGGCCTCGATGAACCGGTTCAGCACCAGGTCCAGTTCGAGCAGGCCGCGCCGGCACTGCCAGCGGATACGGTCCAGGTCTCCCATATCCGCCTCTTTCCTACACCGTGCGCTTGACCAGCAGATCCTTGATCTTGCCGATCGCCTTTGTCGGGTTCAGGCCCTTGGGGCAGACATCGACGCAGTTCATGATCGAATGGCAGCGGAACAGCCGGTACGGATCTTCCAGGTTGTCGAGCCGCGCGCCGGTCGCCTGGTCGCGGGTATCGGCGATGAAGCGGTAGGCCTGCAGCAGGCCCGCCGGACCGACAAACTTGTCCGGGTTCCACCAGAACGACGGACAGGACGTCGAGCAGCAGGCGCAGAGGATGCATTCGTAGAGGCCGTTCAGTTCCTCGCGGTCCTCCGGCGACTGCAGGCGCTCGGTTTCGGGGCGCGGCGTGTTGTTGACCACGTACGGCGTCACCGAGTGATACTGCTTGAAGAACTGCGACATGTCGACGATCAGGTCGCGGATCACCGGCAGGCCGGGCAGCGGGCGGATCACCACCGGCTCCTTCAGGTCGGCGATCTTGGTGATGCAGGCGAGCCCGTTCTTGCCGTTGATGTTCATCGCGTCGGAGCCGCAGACACCCTCGCGGCAGGAACGGCGGAAGGCAAATGTGTCGTCAACCGATTTCAGGCGCACCAGCGCGTCGAGCAGCATGCGGTCGGTGGGCTCCAGCTCGATGTCGTAGTCCTGCATGTACGGCTTGGCATCGACGTCGGGGTTGTAGCGGTAGATGGAAAGGCGCATTTCTGTTCCCTGTTCAGATCGTCAGACCGGATCAATAGACCCGGGCCTTGGGCTCGAAGGACTCGACCGTCAGCGGCTTGAGGTTCACGGGACGGTACTCGAGGCGGTTGCCCTCCTTGTACCAGAAGGTGTGTTTCATCCAGTTCGCGTCGTCGCGGTTCGGAAAGTCGCTGCGATCGTGGGCGCCGCGGGATTCCTGCCGCGCATGCGCAGACACCATCGTCGATACCGCGACCTCGACCAGGTTCTCCAGTTCCAGCGCCTCGACACGCGCGGTGTTGAACACCTTGCTCTTGTCCTTGAAATACAGGCTCTCCGCACGCTTCGCGACCTCGTGGATCCTGCGCACGCCTTCGGCAAGGCTGTCCGGGAAGCGGAACACGCCGCAGTGCAGCTGCATCGTACGCCGCAGTTCGGCGCCGACTTCATGAACGCTCTCGCCCGATTTCGCCGAGTCGAGACGCGCCAGCCGCGCCAGCGCGCGGTCGGCCGCATCCTTCGGCAGGTCCTGGTGCGCGATGGCGTCGGACTTGAGGTCCTTGACCACCTGCTCGCCCGAAGCCTTGCCGAACACCAGCAGGTCGAGCAGCGAGTTGGTGCCGAGGCGGTTGGCGCCGTGCACCGAGACGCAGGCGCATTCGCCGGCGGCGTAGAGCCCCTTGACGATGGCGCCGCCGGAATGGCCAGCCAGCACCTGCCCGTGCATGTTGGTGGGCACGCCGCCCATCTGGTAATGGCAGGTCGGCACCACCGGAATCGGATCCTTGGCGGGGTCGACGTTGGCGAACTTCTTGGCGATCTCGCGGATGCCGGGCAGACGCTTGTCGATGACATCGGCGCCAAGGTGGTCCAGCTTGAGCAGGATGTGATCGGCGTCCTTGCCGGCGCCGCGGCCCTCCTTGATCTCGGTCGCCATCGCGCGCGACACCACGTCCCGGCTCGCCAGATCCTTCACCGTCGGCGCGTAGCGCTCCATGAAGCGCTCGCCGTTCTTGTTCAGCAGGAAGCCGCCCTCGCCGCGCACGCCTTCGGTGATCAGCACGCCGGCGCCCGCGACGCCGGTCGGGTGGAACTGCCAGAACTCCATGTCCTCGAGCGGAATGCCGGCGCGCGCCGCCATGCCGAGGCCGTCGCCGGTGTTGATGAAGGCGTTGGTGCTGGCGGCATAAATGCGGCCCGCGCCGCCGGTGGCGAGCAGCGTCGCCTTGGCGTGCAGGATCGTCACTTCACCGGTTTCCATTTCCATAGCCACCACGCCGAGCACGTCGCCGGTCTGGTTGCGGATCAGGTCCAGCGCCATCCACTCGACGAAGAACTGGGTCTTCGCGCGCACGTTGCGCTGGTACAGCGTGTGCAGCATCGCGTGGCCGGTGCGGTCGGCCGCGGCGCAGGCGCGCTTGACTGCGCGCTCGCCGTAGTTGCTGGTGTGGCCGCCGAAGGGACGCTGGTAGATCTTGCCGTTGTCGAGGCGGTCGAAGGGCATGCCGTAATGCTCAAGTTCGATCACCGCCTCGTTGGCCTTGCGGCACATGAACTCGATGGCATCCTGGTCGCCGAGGTAGTCTGAACCCTTGACGGTGTCGTACATGTGCCAGTGCCAGTTGTCCGGCTCCTCGTTGCCGAGCGAGGCAGACACCCCGCCCTGCGCCGCCACCGTGTGCGAACGCGTCGGAAACACCTTCGACAGCACAGCCACCCTCAGGTCGGCCTCCGCCAGCTGCAGCGCCGCGCGCAGACCCGAACCGCCGGCGCCGACGACGACCGCGTCAAATTGTCTTGTTGTGATTGCCATTGCCTATTTGCCCCACAGAATCTGTACCGCCCAGGCGCCATAGGCGATCAGGGCGAAGATCACCACCACATAAAGCGTCAGCCGCAGGCCGGCGTCCTTGATGTAGTCCATGAAAATGTTGCGCACGCCGACCCATGCATGGAACAGCAGCGCGGCCAGGAACAGCACCGTCGAGTAGCGCATCAGGTCGAGCTGCCACAGCGCCTTCCAGTGCCAGTAATCGAATTTCGGCAGCATCACCAGCGCGAGCAGCACCAGCAGCGTGTAGGCGATCATCACCACCGCGGTCACGCGCTGCGCGAGCCAGTCACGCAGGCCGTAATGTGCACCGACCACTTCGCGGTTCACCATAATGCCACCCCCACCGCCAGCGTCAGCACGATGCCCGCGACCAGCACGATCATGCTGGTCAGTCGCGCGGTCTCCAGCTCGACGCCGACGTGCAGGTCGAGAAACAGGTGGCGGAAACCCGCCAGCAGGTGATGCAGGTACCCCCACAGCAGGCCCAGCAGCACGATTTTCATCAGGGGATTCGACACCACTGACTGGAAAGCCGAGAAAGAGGACGGCGACTCAAGTGTCGACTGGAATAACCAGAGCAGCAGCGGCAGGGCAAGAAAAAGAATGCCGCCGCTGATGCGATGCATGATGGATATGATCGCCGGCACCGGCTGCCGGATCTGCATCAGGTTCAGATGCTTGGGGCGAGGTTTGGCAACTGTCGACGACACGCGCTCTCCTT
>JAEYXO010000366.1 GCA_023431245.1 Pseudomonadota bacterium
TAGGGTTTGCTCGAGGACAGCGATTCCTTGAGTTCCTTGTCATCGATGATGCGGCCTTTTTCGAGGTCGACAAGGAACATCTTGCCCGGCTGCAGCCGCCATTTCTTGGTGATTTTTTCCTCCGGAATCGGCAGGCAGCCGCATTCCGAGCCCATGATCACCAGATCGTCATCGGTGACGATGTAACGGGCCGGCCGCAGGCCGTTGCGGTCCAGCGTGGCGCCGATCTGGCGCCCGTCGGTGAACGCAATTGCGGCGGGGCCGTCCCAGGGTTCCATCATTGCCGCGTGGTATTCGTAAAACGCACGGCGGCTGGCATCCATCAGGCTGTGGCCTTCCCAGGCCTCCGGGATCATCATCATCACCGCGTGGGCGATCGAATAGCCGCCCATCACCAGCAGTTCGAGCGCGTTGTCGAAGGACGCGGAGTCGGACTGGCCGGGGAAGATCAACGGCCACAGCTTGTCGATGTCTTTGCCCAGCACCGGGCTGGAGATGGCTCCCTGGCGCGCGCGCACCCAGTTTACGTTGCCGCGCACGGTGTTGATCTCGCCGTTGTGCGCAATCATCCGGAACGGATGTGCAAGATCCCAGGTCGGGAAGGTGTTGGTCGAAAAACGCTGGTGCACCAGCGCCAGCGCCGATACCACGCGGGGATCCTGCAGATCCCTGTAGTAGGTCCCGACCTGCGACGACAGCAGCATGCCCTTGTAGACGATCGTGCGCGCAGACATCGAGGGCACGAAATATTCGGTGCCGTGGGCCAGCTTCAGCGCGCGGATGGCGTGGCTGGCGCTTTTGCGGATCACGTACAGCTTGCGTTCCAGGGCGTCGGTGACGCGGATCGCGGAGCTGCGTCCGATGAACACCTGGCGGATCACCGGTTCGACTTTTTTTACCGATTCGCCGAGATCCGAGCTGTCGACAGGCACGTCGCGCCAGCCGAGAAGGGTCTGTCCTTCGTCCTTGATCGCGCGCTCGATCTCGTATTCACAGGCAATGCGCGATGCGGGCTCGCGCGGCAGGAACACCATGCCGATGCCATAGTGCCCGGCCGGGGGCAGCTTGATGCCCTGTTTGGCCATTTCCTCGCGGAAAAAGGCATCGGGAATCTGGATCAGGATGCCCGCGCCATCGGAGGCCTTGGGGTCTGCGCCGACCGCACCACGGTGGGTCAGGTTGCGCAGTATGGTCAATCCCTGTTCGACGATGTCGTGGCTTTTTTTGCCCTTGATATGGGCGACGAATCCGACGCCGCAGGCGTCGTGTTCGTGGGCTGCGTCGTACAGGCCTTGGGGTTCCGGCAAATTTGGATGAGCCATCGGGCGCCTCGTCAAAAACACTTTGATAATCAACGGGTTGCGAGCCAGTTTGCTGCGGCGCGCCAGAACCCTGAAATCAATGTGCGAAAAACGGAGTGAAACCCGACAAGTCTACCCGTATCAAGGGGTTGGTTCAACCGCCAATGGCGCCAAATCCCGCAGAAAATCTCAACTGATGTCGATGGCAAACAGGCGCCGATGTTCGACGATGGCGTAGCGGTCGGTCATGCCCGCTATATAGTCGGCAATGGCGCGGGGCGTGTCGGCCCGGGCGCGTTCCTGGAATTCGGGCGGCAGCAGCCCGGGCTCCGCAAGGAAGGCCTGGAACAGTTCGGTGACGATGCGTCGTGCCTTGCTGCTCATCCGGGACACCCGGTAGTGCCGGTACAGATTGGTATGCAGGAACTGCTTCAGTTCGGTCTGTTCCCGGCGGATGCGTTCGGAGAAGCGGATCATCGGCGGGCTTTGCCGCACGTCATCAATGGATGCCGGCGCATGCTCCCGGATGGTGGCCGCGCTTTGCCGCACCAGGTCCGTGATCAGCGTATCAATCATGCGCCGCACGGTTTCGTTGACCAGGCGCCGTCCTTCTATCCGCGGAAACTCGCGCAGCGCGGCGCGCATGTGGCGGCGGAAAATGCCCACGGTCGACAACTGTTCCATCTGCAGGAGTCCGGAACGCAGCCCGTCATCGACATCGTGGTTGTTGTAGGCGATTTCGTCCGCCAGGTTGGCGATCTGTGCTTCCAGTCCCGGCCGCTGCCGCTTGATGCAGCGCTCGCCGACGTCGCCCAGCGTGCGCGCGTTCCTGGCCGAACAATGTTTGAGTATGCCTTCGCGGGCTTCGAAGGTCAGGTTGAGGCCGTCAAAGGCGCCGTAACGCTGTTCGAGTACATCAACGACGCGCAGCGACTGCAGGTTGTGCTCGAAGCCGCCATAGGGCTTCATGCAGGCATTCAGGGCATCCAGTCCAGTGTGGCCAAACGGCGTGTGGCCGAGATCATGGGCCAGCGTGATGGCTTCGGTAAGGTCTTCGTCCAGCCGGAGATGGCGTGCCACCGAGCGTCCGATTTGCGCGACTTCGAGGCTGTGGGTCAGGCGCGTGCGAAACAGGTCGCCTTCGTGGTTTACGAAAACCTGGGTTTTGTACTCGAGTCGTCTGAAGGCGGTGGAATGAATGATGCGGTCGCGATCTCGCTGGTACTCGGAGCGACCCCGGGGCGGCGGCGCGCGCCGCCGGCGGCCCCGGGAGTTTTCCGAGGCAGCGGCGTAGGGCGCCTTGTCAGCCGCCATCGACGCCCTCCCCGTCAAGCACCGTGTTCAGCGTGTCGCCGGGCACGGCATCGGTGATGAAGGCATTTCCGATGCCGCGCAGCAGGATGAAGCGCATCTTTCCCGCCTCGACTTTCTTGTCGTGCCCCATCAGCTCCAGGTAGCGGGACGCACCCAGTGCCGGGCCTTTCACCGGCAGCCGTGCCCGGCGCAGCAGGTTGATGGTGCGTTCGACACAGCGGTCATCGACCAGGCCCATGTGCCGCGAGACGCGTGCGGCGATGGCCATTCCGGCGCCCACAGCTTCGCCGTGCAGCCATTCGCCAAAACCGAGCCCGGATTCAATGGCATGGCCGAAGGTGTGTCCGAAATTGAGCAGGGCGCGGACACCTTCTTCACGCTCGTCGCTGGCGACCACGGCTGCCTTGTTGCGGCACGACACGCTGATTGCATGCGTCAGGGCGGCAGCATTGCGTGCCATCAACTGCTCCATGTTTTTCTCCAGCCAGTCAAAGAATCCGGCGTCACCGATCAATCCGTACTTGATGACCTCTGCGAGGCCCGCCGAAAGTTCGCGATCGGGCAGCGTGCCCAGGGTCTCGGT
>JAEYXO010000398.1 GCA_023431245.1 Pseudomonadota bacterium
CCGACCAGCTGCCGGTCGCGATCGGACAGGTGCAGCAGGGCCAGTTGTCCGGTGAGGTGGGCGCGAAGGTTGGCCGGCTGTTCCGCGATCGGGGAAAAGTCTTCGTCATCACCGTCGCCGCCGCTGCCGCCGCTGAAGGAGGCGCCATCGATTCCGTCGAAAGCGCCGCCGTCTTCGGCTGCTGCCGCGGGTTCGGGTTCAGGGGCGGCGGGCGCTTCGCCGGTCACCGCATCGCCGGGGACATCATGCGGCGGAGGCGGGGCTTCGGCGGCGCTGTCCGCGCGCTCGAGCAGCGGATTGTCCTGGAGCAGGCGCTCGATTTCCTGGTTGAGCTCGAGCGTGGACAGCTGCAGCAGCCGGATCGACTGCTGCAGCTGCGGAGTCAACGTGAGGTGCTGCGATAGCCTGAGTTGTAGCGAATGTTTCATCGGGGTCCGGACAGGGGGAGCGCCTCCCGGGATCGCACGCAGACGGTTACGTGCGGCTTGCCATCTCAGAGGCGGAAATGCTCGCCGAGGTAGACTTTTCTGACGCTCTCATTATAGACGATCTCGTCGGGCTTGCCGTAGGCGAGCACGGTGCCGTCGTTGATGATGTAGGCGCGGTCGCAGATACCCAGGGTTTCCCGGACATTGTGGTCGGTGATCAGCACGCCGATTCCGCGGGTCTTCAGGAAGCCGATGATTTTCTGGATCTCGATGACCGCGATCGGATCGACGCCGGCGAAGGGCTCGTCAAGCAGGATGAAGCGCGGCTCGGTCGCGAGCGCGCGGGCGATTTCAACGCGCCGGCGTTCACCGCCGGAGAGGCTGATCGCCGGGTTGTTGCGCAGGTGGCCGACATGCAGGTCCTGCAGCAGGGCATCGAGGCGGGATTCGATGGCATCCGCGCTGTCATGGTACAGCTCGAGAATCGCGCGCACGTTGTCGGCAACCGACAGCCGGCGGAATATCGAGGCTTCCTGCGGCAGGTAGCTCAGGCCGAGGCGTGCGCGGCGGTGCATCGGCATGTGCGTCAGGCGGGTGGCATCGAGGTGCAGTTCGCCGCCATCCATCGCGACCAGCCCCACCATCATGTAGAAGCAGGTGGTCTTCCCGGCGCCGTTGGGGCCCAGCAGGCCGATGACTTCGCCGCTGCGGACTTCCAGCGACACGTCCTTCACCACCGTGCGCGTGCGGTAGCGTTTTTTCAGGCGATCGGCCCTCAGCAGCGATGCGCCCTGCGCGGGGGCATCCGGCGTGGCTGCGGCGGGCGGTTGCTGCACGGAGGAGTCCACTGCGCGTTCAGCGGGGCGCGGACGGCTCGCCGCGGGGCGAGGCGATCGCAGCCTCGGGTTTCAGCGGCACCGGCGGCTGCGGCGCCGGCTTGGCCTTGGGCTTGGGTTGCAGCACCGCGCGCACGCGGCGGTCGGGCGATTCCGCGGCTGTTTTTGTTCCGCCGCCGATGACCTGGAAGAACTCGGTGTTGGCGTCATAGGAGATGTAGTTGCCGTGAACTTCATCGCCGCCTGTTTTTTTCATCGATGCGCGGTTGAACATCTGCAGCTTGTCGGCACGGCCGTCGTACTCGATGCGTTCAGCCCAGCCTTCGATGATTTCGTCATGCCCTTCGCGCTTCTGCCGGAAGTAGGCGAGGTTTCCCCAAGTGATGCCGTTGTTGAATCCCTGGCTGTCCTGGCGGACTTCCATGCGGTCGCCGCGGATGACCAGCGTGCCCTGGGTGAGCACGACGCGTCCCTCGAAAGTCGAGATCTGCTTTGCGTCATCGACAGTGACGCGGTCGGCTTCGATGTTGATCGGTTTCTCGCGGTCGGCTTTTTCGGCGGCAGCGGGCCAGGCGGCGGTCAGCAGCAGTGCCGCGAAGGCCGCGCGCAGCGCCTTGCGGGCCGGACTAGCGGCCCTGTGCACGGTCGGGATCATGGTAGGTGCCGCGGAACCGGGACAGGAATTTGACGATGCCTGTTTCACTGTTCAATTCTAAGCCAATCGCGTGCGCAACGGTATTGGCGTCGGTGATCGTGACGGGGCGGTCGGTGCGCGCCGTGTTCTCGTCCGGCGTGACATGGAGAAAGCTGGTTTCCATGACCATCTCACTGCGCTTTGCATCGGCGGCGCGCACGGCGCGGACATCGGTCTCGAAATAAACATGCTCGCCGCCGCTGGACACCCTCGCGGTGCGGGAGGTGATGGTCATCGGCGTGCGCGAGGCGTGGCTGGTGAAATGCGGCGCGACGAGGTGGGTGCTGTCGTCGTGCGGATAGTGGGTCAGCCGCTCGGCGCGGAGCGTATGTTTGATCCTGCCCTCGGCGTCCATCCGGTGCGCGATCACGTTCTCGACGATGTAATCCGGGTCCTGGCGTCCCGTCTCCGGCACGGTGGGGTCCGGCTGGATGGACTGGTCGAGCCAGAACGTCATGCCGGCGAGCACGGCCAGCAGCAAGGGAAAAATCTGCGGGAAACGGCGCATTGCGGGAAGGCGGACTCAGCCGGCTGCGGCGCCGAGGAAGCTGCGGGTGCGTGCCCTGAGCATGCCCCGGCGATGGAGCAGCAGCTCGCAGAATTCACGCACCGCGCCCTGGCCGCCCC
>JAEYXO010000400.1 GCA_023431245.1 Pseudomonadota bacterium
GTTCGTCGGCAATTCGACCACCTGGCGCACCTTGGCGACCATCTCGCCGACACTGGCGCGGTCGACGTGTTCCATGAACACGACGAACTCGTCGCCGCCCCAGCGACCCACCGTGTCCGATTCGCGCACCGCGCCGGTGATGCGCTGTGCCGTGTGCTGCAGCGCCGTGTCGCCGGCCTTGTGCCCCAGCCGGTCGTTGACCTGCTTGAAACCGTCGAGATCGATGAACAGCAACAGGCAGGTCCGGCCGGGGTCGCGGCGCAGGCCGGACATCGCGCGGTCGATGCGGTCGCGCACCAGCAGGCGGTTGGGCAGGCCGGTCAGTGGATCGAACAGCGCGAGTTGTCCGAGCCGCGCGCGCTGGGTCAGCACCACCAGCGTGCTCCAGCCCAGTGCGACTGCAAACAGCCAGACCAGCCCGTGCAGCAGCCACAGCTGGTACTGCCGCGGTGCGTTGGCATGGCGCAGCGCGATCACCCACTTGCCGCCGGGCACGTCGACGTCGACATGCTGCACGCCCGGCTCCGAGAACAGCGCGGCATTGCCCCAGAACACATCGCCCGCCATGCCGGCGCCGTTGCGGCCGCGGATCGCGATCATGGCGCCGTCCGATGCGCTTTCGGCGATCGCGGTGTTCATCAGCGACTCCGAATCGATGACCGAGGACAGCAGACCCCAGTAGCGGCCGTCGATGACTATCGGCACCCGGTAAATCAGGCCCATGCCGCCCTGCACCAGCGGGATCGGGCCGATCAGCACCGGCATGCCGCTGTCGGCGGCGCGTTTGACGTCGGGCCACTGGGTGGGCACATCGGGGTAATGCAGGCCGATGGCTTTTTCGTTGCCCTTCACCGGGTAGATATAACTGACATGGAAACCCACGGCCACTGCGAAATTGCGCACATGGCGCGCGTCGCGATGCAGGCCGGCGAGTATGGCCTGGACTTCTTCGCGGTCAAGGCTGCTGTGGCGCACCGCGAGATAACTGGACATGCCGCTGGTCAGGAAGAGCACGCTGCTGAGTTCGCGGCTCAGCCGCGCGCGCAGCGAGGAGCCCGCCATCAGCAGGTCGACCTGGCGGCGCGCCTCGATTTCGCGTGCCTGCAGGTTCACGACCAGCGTGCCGGCGAGGATGACGACCAGGCTGACGCCGGCGGCGATCAGCAGGTGCGGCAGGCCGGACTGCAGCATGCCGGTTTCGCGCGGTATTTTGTCGTTGGTGTTTTTTTCGCTGAACAGCATGTATCCGTCCCCTGCACAAGGGATTCCCCTGTGTGCGCAGCCATGATACCGAGTCGGCGCCGGCCTGCCATCCGGCCGCAGAGTCTTGTGCTGTTCGCCGGATTTATAAAAATATATTTAAAATCAATAAGTTATTATTAACCGCCTGAGGAGCGCATCAGGATTACGACCTTGCCCACGACTTTGCGTTCGTGCACGGTGCGTAGCGCCTCCCGGTACTGTGCCAGCGGGAAGGCGCCCATCACATGCGGTTTGATCTTTCCGGCGACATACCAGTCGACCAGTTCACGCTGCACGCGCTGCACCTTTTCCGGCTGGCGGTCGCGATAGGCGCTGTACTGCAGGCCGATCAATGAAATGTTCTTTACCAGCAGGTGGCCGGCCTTCACTTCGGGAATGCGGCCCTCGGCGAAACCGACGACGATCAGCCGCCCGGACCAGGCGATGACCCGCAGGCTCGCATCGAAAACATCGCCGCCGACCGGATCGACGATGATGTCGACGCCGCGCTTGCCGACTGCGGCAAGCACCTGGTCGCGGAAGGCGTCGCGCAGGTTCGGCACATCGGTGCGCACCACGTGATCGGCGCCGTGCTGCTTCGCCAGCGCGGCCTTCTCCGCGCTGCCGACGCTGGCGACCACCGTCGCGCCCAGCGCCTTGCCGACCTGGATCGCGGCGATGCCGACACCGCCGGCGGCGCCGTTGACGAGGATTATTTCACCGGGCCGGTACTGGCCGCGCTCGACGATCGCGAAATGCGCGGTCGGGTAGGCGATGCCCATCGCCGCGGCGTCGGCAAAACTCATGGATTCCGGCATCGGATAGCAGTTGTGCTGCGAGACCACGCATTTCTGCGCGTAGGCGCCGTACTCGTTCTGCGCGGCGACGCGGTCGCCGGGTTTTACCGCGGTGACGCCGGGACCGACCGCGGCGACCACGCCGGCCATGTCCTTGCCCGGACTGAAGGGGCGCTTGGGCAGCACCTGGTAGGTGCCGCCGATCACCAGCAGGTCGGGGAAGTTGACGCTGGCGGCGTGCACGTCGACCAGCACCTCGCCGGGGCCGGGCACGGGGTCCGGCACGTCTTCCAGCAGCAGGTTTTCGATCGGGCCATGTTCCCTGACGATCAGTGCTTTCAAGATGCGGTCTCCGGCAGAATTTCGGGAGGCGCGATTGTAACGCGATGCCTGCTTGGGCATGATGTGCGGGACAGGCATCGCGGAACGGAGGGGAACGATGGCGCGCATCAGTTATGTGACACCGGACGCGGTGAGTGACCCGCAGATCCGCCGCTGGCTCGACGAGGCGATCGCGGCGGGCAGGCCGGGCCCGGAAAACCAGGCCATCCGCGCCCACCAGCCGGACGTCATGCGCTCGTTCACGCAGACCCGCGAACTGCTGTTCGACAACGGTGCCGGCGTGCTCGAGCATGACCTGAAGGAAATGCTGCGCGCCTATGTTGCCTTCACCATCGAATGCGGCTACTGAAGCAACCAGGGAACCGCGCGGTCGGCGCGGGACGCGGACAGCAGGATGGCGGAGCTGATGCAGTACGAAAAATCGGACCGTTTCACGCCGCGCGAGAAAACCGCGCTGCGTTACGCCGATGCGATCATGTATGACCCCGGTCAGGCCGACGACGCGATGTGGGCGGACCTGCACAGGGAATTCAGCGAACCGCAGCTGGTCGAGCTGGGCTACTGGATCGGTTTCACCTTCGGCGGCCAGCGCTGGCTGAAGACGCTGTCGGCAAAGCAGGGCGAACTCGCGGCCGCGATGGCCGCCCGGCGCGCACCGGAATGAAAAAGGGGGCGGCCATGGCCGCCCCCGGTTGCCGCACGCGGCGTTTTATCGCGCGGTCAGGCCGGCCGCCTGCACCACCGGGCCCATGGTCTTGATCTCGGATTCGACGAAGCGGCGGAACTCCTCCGGCGTGTTGGTCACCACTTCGGTCATCTGCTGTTCGAAGAGCTTGCGGAATTCCGGGTTCTTCGTGGTTTCGAGCAGCAGTTCCCGCACCCGGGTCAGCACCGCCCGCGGCGTCTTCGCCGGCGCCAGCAGGCCGTTCCAGCCGCCGTACTGGTAGCCGGGCACGGTTTCCGCGATCGCCGGCAGGTCGCCCAGCAGCGCGGTCTTGGTCGGCAGCGTATGCGCGACCGCACGCAGCTTGCCGCCCTTGACCAGGCCGGCCACCGCGGGCCCGGGCGTGATCGTCCACTGCGACTCACCGGCGACAACGGCGGCGACCGAGGGGCCGCCACCCTTGTACGGCACATGCAGCGCCTCGGTTTTCGCGATCTGCATGAACAGCACGCCGGCGAGGTGGCTCTGCGAGCCGACGCCGGCCGAGGCCATGTTGGCCTTGCCGCCGCGGCTCTTGTTGAACTCGATCAGGTCCTTGACCGTCTTCACCGGGAGCGAGGGATGGACGACGAGGACGTTCGGCGTGTTGCCGAACAGCGAGATGAAGGCATAGTCCTTCAGCGGATCGAAGGGCAGCTTCTTGAAGATGTGCGGGCCGATGACCATTGCCGCGGTCGAGGCCGACAGCAGGGTGTAGCCGTCGGGCTGCGCATCCTTGCCGATTTCCATGCCGATCAGGCCGCCGGCGCGGGCGCGGTTGTCGACGACGACCTGCTGCTTGGCGACGGCGGTGAAGGAGTTCGCGAAAATCCGTCCCAGCGTGTCGACGGAACTGCCGGCGGCATTGGGCACGATCAGGCGGATCGGACGCGACGGATATTCCGCGGCGACCGCCGACGGAGCGGCCGCGACTCCCGTCAATGCGGCCAGCAGAATGGTGAAGCTGCGGGTGAAATGCATGACATCCTCCTTGGATAAAACGGTTATGTTTTTTGTGCAAGCAATGCGCAGGATTCTGTCGGGTTTGCCGCGTCATGGCAACAACCATTGTTGACCAAATTGGTTGTGCGGCGACCGCATCTGCAGGGGGAACCTTGACGGCAACCGGTGGTCATCCCACACTCGAAAACATCATGAGCAAAATGACCAAAACACTGTTGTTCCCGCTGATTGCGATCCTGCTCGCGGGCTGCGCCACCGCGCCGATGAACCATGTTGCGGCGGACGCGCCCTATGCGGTGCCGCTGGAGCGGGTGTCGAAGCCGCATCCGGTGATCGGCCTCGTGCTTGGTGCGGGCGGCTCGCGCGGTTTTGCGCATGTCGGCGTGCTGAAGGCGCTGGAAGCGGCAGGCATCGAGGCCGATGTGGTGGTCGGCGTGAGTTCGGGCGCCATCGTCGGCGCGTTGCACGCCGGCGGCATGCGCGCCAGGGAACTGGAGGCGCAGGCGCTGGAGATCGAGGACGACGACCTGCTCGACTTCACGCTGTTCGGACCCGGCGTGATCCGGGGCGGCCGCCTGCAGGCCTACATCAACGAGATGGTGGGCGGCCGCCCGCTCGAAGCGCTGCAGAAACCGTTTGCCGCGGTGGTTGCCGAACTGGAGACGCGCCGCATGACCGTGTTCAACCGCGGCAATACCGGGCTCGCGGTGCGCGCCTCGGCCAGTGTGCCGCGCCTGTTCTGGCCGGTGGTGATCCGCGGCACCGAATATGTCGATGGCGGCGTGGCCAGCCGCCTGCCGGCCTCCGTCGCTCGCGAGATGGGTGCCGACATCGTCATCGCCGTCGATGTGTCCTGGCGCGGTTCGGCCGATGCGCGCCATGCCGACATCGTGATCCGCCCCGAAACCGTCCGCTCGCGCATCACCGATTTTTCGCACAAGCTCGCCAATCTCGCGGCGGGCGAAGAGGCGGCGCGCGCGATCCTGCCGCAGCTGCGCGAACTGCAGGCGCGGGTGGCCGCCGAAAAATCGCGCCCGCTGCGCGTCAGCGCCGCCACCAGCCGCTAGCCGCGGGCGCAATGTGAACTTGCGGGCCCGGCACTGCCGGGCCCCTTGTTATGATGCGGTCCGGATTTCATGGAGAGCATCATGGCAACAGACAAAGCTGCAAACAGCAGGGCGGCGGGCGACCCCCGCGCCTTTGCGGGCATCAGGGTGCTGGATCTCACGCGCGTGCTGGCCGGGCCCTTCTGCGCCTACCAGCTGGCGCTGCTCGGCGCCGAAGTGATCAAGATCGAACCGCCGGGCAGGGGCGAAACCGTGCGCTGGCGCAGCGAGGCCGATCCCTCCTTCGGCCAGCAGGGCATGTCCCTCGGCTTCATGACCCAGTCCTCGAACAAGCGTTTCCTGTCGCTGGACCTGAACACGCCCGAAGGCCGGGACATTTTCCTGAAGCTCGCCGCCGAATGCGATGTCGTCGTGCAGAACCTGCGCAGCGGTTCCGCCGAAAAACGCGGCATCGGTTACGAGGCGGTGAAGAAGGTCAACCCGGAAGTGGTGTTCATGTCGATCACCGCCTACGGCAACAGTGGTCCCAAGAAAAGCCACCCGGCCTACGACAGCGTGATCCAGGCCTGGTCCGGTTTCATGAGCGTCACCGGCACCAGGGAGAGCGGCCCGCTGAAAGCCGGCCCGCCGATCGTCGACTATTCGACCGGGCTCGCCGCGGCCTATGCGGTGTCGGCGGCGCTCTACCAGAAGCAGCGCACCGGCAAGGGCCAGTACATCGACCTTGCGATGCTCGACACCAACATCATCCTGATGGCCTCGGTCGTCACCGCCTACATGAACACCGGCGCCGCGCCGAAGCAGGGCGGCAACGACGCCGCGAGCCGCTCGCCGGCATCGACCACCTTCAACACCGCCGACGGCCTGATCGCCTTCGCCATCAACGAGGAGCACCAGCACCAGGGCCTGCTGAAGGTGCTGGGCCTGACCGCGCTGAACGACGATCCGCGCTTTGCCACCGGCGCGGCACGCCGCGAGAACATCCCGGCGCTGCGCGCGCTGATGCAGGAAAAGCTGATGGCGAAGACCGCGGCGGAATGGGAGCCGCTGTTCAACGAGGCCGGCGCGCCGGCCGGTCGCGTGCGCACGATTCCCGAATGCATGGCCGAGGCGCAGACGGCCTCGCGCGGCCTGTTCCACAGCTTCCCGCCGGAGGCGACGGGCTTCGCGAAGGACCTCAAGGTGCCGCTGTCGCCCTTCACCTTCGCCCACGACGGGCCGCGCGCCGACACGCCGCCGCGCAAGGTCGGCGCCGACAACGACGCGATTCTCGGCGAACTCGGCTACGACGCCGCGGCGATCGCCGCGCTGCGCAGCCGCAAGGTGATCTGA
>JAEYXO010000087.1 GCA_023431245.1 Pseudomonadota bacterium
GCCCAGATGTCCTTGGTCAGGGTGTGGATGTAACCGACGCCGTCGTAGACCGCGCGCTGGTTCACCGGATCCGGCGCGAGGAAGCCGTCGATGTTGTCCGCCCGCAGGTTGGCCACCATCTCGGGCGGCGGCACCGAGCGGATCTGCACATCGCGGTCCGGATCCAGGCCGTGTTCGGCGAGGAAATAACGCAGCAGGTAATTGTGCATCGAATAGTCGAAGGGCACAGCGAACTTGAAGCCCTTCCATGATTTCGGATCGCGCTTGTCCTTGTGCTTGATCGCCAGAGTGATCGCCTGGCCGTTGATGTTCTCGACCGCCGGCATGGTGTACGGAATCGGGCTCGAACCCACACCCAGGGAAATCGCCAGCGGCATCGGCGAGAGCATGTGTGCGGCGTCGTACTCCTTGTTCAGCGTCTTGTCGCGGATCACGGCCCAGCCGGCCGTCTTGACGACATCGACATTCAGGCCCTGGCGCGCATAAAAACCCATCGGCTGCGACATGATGATCGGCGTCGCGCAGGTGATGGGAATGAAGCCGACCTTGAGTGATGTCTTCTCGAGCTTGCCGCTTTGCGCAAAAGCTTCTTTCGCCATGCCCAGCGGAAAAAACGTGGAAATCGCCGCCAGCGCGGTGCCCGCGCCCACCGCATTGAGGAAGCGCCGCCGCGTGGCGTCATGCGGGAACAGCGCGCGCACCACCGCGGCCTCGACCACGCGATTGCCGAGAATTTCGCTATCCGACGTTAACCCGGCCAGATCGGCCTGGTGCGCGGCCTCATCCGCATGCCGGCCGCAGGAGCAGCCGCGGGTCAGGGAGGTGCTGGCGTCAAAAGGATCCTTGAATGCGGACATGGTCGCTTCTCCTTGAAGGGTGTCTTGTCGCCCCTGCTTATTGCAGCAAGCGTGCCAAGCCGCACCGGATCCCGTGAATTTCCCGCAACTGCATGTTTAACAATGAAAATTTCATTCATCGCGGCAAGCGTCGCAGCATGATCGACGCGTCCGCCGGATCGGAAACAGTGCGCGCCGCGCCACGCCGCGGTGCATATCCGCACTCTTGCGGCGCATGACGCACCACGCCGGCGCAACTCGTCCTGTCACGCCTGCGGATGCGATAATCCGCAGCCATAACTACAACGAGTGTCTGTCGTGAGCATCGCCCTGCGTCCCCTGCTGATCGCCGTTCTCTGCCTGGCCTGGCTGCTGCCCGGGCTGGTTGCGCATGATCCCTGGAAGCCCGACGAGGCCTACACCTTCGGGGTGGTGTTCGAAATCCTGCAGGGCGGCAGCTGGGTTGTTCCCCAGATCGCCGGCGAGACATTCATCGAAAAGCCGCCGCTGTTCCATCTCGTCGCCGCAGCCAGCGCCTGGCTGTTTTCCCCGATCCTGCCGCTGCACGACGGCGCGCGGCTCTCGGCGGGGCTGTGGATCGGACTGGCGCTGCTGTTCAGCGCACTCGCCTCCCGCGAACTGAACGGCCCGCGCCACGGACTCACGGCCGCGCTGCTCCTGCTCGGCTGCCTCGGCCTGGTCGTGCGCGGACACCAGCTGATCGTCGACGTCGCCGCGCTGGCCGGATTTGCGATGGCCTATTACGGTGCCGCACTGGCGCTGCGCCGCGCCGCGCCCGGCGGCTTCTGGCTGGGCACCGCCTGCGGCCTGGTGTTCATGACGCAGGGCGTCCCCGAAGCAGTGATGGTCGCGGTCATCGCCGCGCTGCTGCCGGCCGCCGGCCGGCAGTGGCGCAAACCGCAATACGCGACGGCGCTGGCGCTGGCGGCGGCGTCCGCCCTGCCCTGGCTGCTGCTGTGGCCGCTGTTGCTGCTGCAACACGATCCCGCCCTGTTCAGCGTCTGGCTGCAGGGCGAAAACCTTGCGCGCTTTTTCGGCACCCGCGACATGCTGGGCGGCCTCGCCTACTACCTGCGGACGCTGCCCTGGTACGCGTTTCCGGTCTGGCCCCTGGCCTTGTGGGCGCTGTGGCGCGCCAGCCGCAGCGGACAGGCCTGGTCTCCGGCAATAGTGCTGCCCGCACTGGGTTTCGCGGTAACGCTGCTGATGCTCGGCAGCGCGGCGGAATCACGCGAACTCCTTGCCCTGCCGATGCTGGTACCCCTGGCGCTGCTCGCGGTGCCCGGCGTGGATCCCCTGCGGCGCGGCGCGGCCAACGGCTGGTACTGGTTCAGCGTGATGACCTTCACCTTCTTCATCGTTGTCGGCTGGTTCTACTGGGGCGCGCTCGAGCTCGGAATCCCCGAACGACTGCATGAGCATTTGCATACCATCCGCCCCGGCTACGATTTCGGCTTCAGGGGCCTGCCCTTCATCCTCGGCCTGGCCTACACCGCCGCCTGGTTCGCGCTGGTCGCAAAACTGCCGCGCAATCCGGAACAACCGCTCGCCATCTGGGCCGGCGGCATCACCGCGGTATGGGCCCTGCTCGCCACCCTGTTCATCGGCTGGGTCGATACCACGAAGAGCTACCGCTCGGTGATCGGCGACATGCAGCGCGCGATGCCGGCACAGTACCGCTGCATGGCCAGCCGAGATCTCGGCGAAGCGCAGCGCGCGATGCTGCATTATTTTGCCGGCATCCGCACCGAGCGGCTGGAATCCAGACCGCAGTCCGCCTGCGACCTGCTGCTGGTCCAGGGATTGCCGCTCGACGAAACCGTGCTGCCCGCCGGCTGGACCAAAATCTGGGAAGGACACCGTCCCGGCGACAAGGACGAACGCCTGCGGCTGTACCGCCGCCAGCACAATCAATGATTCCGTGACACTCCCATGAGCGACACCCTGCAGCGTTTCCTGTTCGAGCACGCACCGATCCGCGGCGAATTCGTGCAATTGTCGGCCACCTGGCAGGCGGTCACCGGACGGCATGACTATCCGCCGCCGCTGCGCCACGCGCTCGGCGAACTGATGGCCGCCGGCGCGCTGCTCGCCGCCACGCTCAAATTCGACGGCCGGCTGCTGCTGCAGATGCACGGCGACGGACCGGTGAAACTGGTGGTCGTCGAGTGCGGTTCCGGGCATGCGATGCGCGCCACCGCGAAATGGGAGGGCGAGGTGCCCGAGGGCAGCCTGCGCACCCTGCTCGGCAACGGCCGCTTTGCCATCAGCCTCCTGCCCGACTCCGGGCAGCAGGGTTATCAGGGCATCGTCGACCTTGAGGCCGACAGCATCGCCGCCGCCTTCGAGCACTACATGGCAACCTCCGAGCAGATCGAGACCCGCCTCTGGCTCGCCTGTGACGACCACCGCGCCGCCGGCCTGCTGATCCAGAAGCTGCCGGAACACAACACCGCCGATGCCGATGCCTGGCCGCGCATCGGCCACCTCGCCGGCACCGTGCAGCCGCAGGAACTGTTGACGCTGGCGCCGCAGACCCTGCTGCGCCGCCTGTTCCACGAGGAGGACCTGCGCGTGTTCGAGCCGAAACCGGTGTATTTCCGCTGCTCCTGTTCGCCGGAACGCGTGGCCGGCATGCTGCGCATGCTGGGGCGCGACGAAGTACGCAGCGTCATTGCCGAACGCGGCGAAGTCGAGGTGCGCTGCGAGTTCTGCAACCGCCGATATGCCTTTGATGCCGTGGACAGCGAACAGATCTTTGCGGCAGCTCCCGCGGCCGCCACCGACTCCACGCGCCACTGACCGTCATGCCGCATCGCGGCATCGCCTCGACACTGTCATGGTGCCGGCGTAAACTTTGCCATCCCCCTCCTGATTGCCCCGCCGCACTCTGGAAATTTATCGGTTAAAATCAATTACTTACTGAGAACTTCATGGTGAATGGACGCGAAGTGGTCGTATTGAGCGGCGTGCGTACCGCGATTGGTGATTACGGCGGCGCATTGAAGGACGTCGCGCCCACCGAACTCGCAGGACAGGTGGTCAAGGAAGCCGTCAACCGCGCGAAAGTCGATCCGAAGCAGGTCGGACAGCTGGTGTTCGGCAACGTGATCCACGGCGAAGCGAAGGACATGTATTTCTCCCGCGTCGCCTGCATCAAGGG
>JAEYXO010000113.1 GCA_023431245.1 Pseudomonadota bacterium
GCGACCAGCCCTTCCAGGCCCAGGTGCGCGAAGTCAGCGGCAAGACCGCGATCCTGCAGACGCTGAAGGACTACAGCCATGCCCGCAACAGCGTCTGGGGCATCACCGCGCGCAACCGCGAGCAGAATTTCGCGCTCAACGCGCTGATGAATCCCGACATCGACTTCATCACCCTGCTCGGCCAGGCCGGCAGCGGCAAGACGCTGATGACGCTGGCCGCGGGGCTGGCGCAGACGCTCGACGAAAAACTGTTCTCGGAAATCATCGTCACCCGTGTCACCGTGCCGGTCGGCGAGGACATCGGCTTCCTGCCCGGCACCGAGGAGGAAAAGATGAATCCCTGGATGGGCGCGCTGGAGGACAACCTCGACGTGCTCAACAAGACCGATGACGAGGCCGGTGAATGGGGCCGCGCAGCGACCCGCGACCTGATCCGTTCGCGGATCAAGGTCAAGTCGCTGAACTTCATGCGCGGGCGCACCTTCCTCAACAAGTTCCTGATCATCGACGAGGCGCAGAACCTGACGCCGAAGCAGATGAAGACGCTGATCACCCGTGCCGGCCCCGGCACCAAGGTGGTCTGCTTGGGCAACATCTCGCAGATCGACACGCCGTACCTGACCGAGGGCAGCTCGGGGCTGACTTATGTCGTGGACCGGATGAAGGGCTGGCCGCATGGCGGCCACGTGACGCTGATGCGCGGCGAACGGTCGCGGCTGGCGGACCAGGCTGCGGAAGTGCTCTGAACCGGCTGGCGGCTCAGTAGTCCGGGCCGCCGATGCCGCCGCCGGCGTAGTTCTCGAAGCGGGTATGGCGGCCGAGGAAGGTCAGGTCGATCTTGCCGACAGGGCCGTTCCTCTGCTTGGCGATGATGATCTCGGCGATGCCCTTGCGCGGCGAATCGGAGTTGTAGACCTCGTCGCGGTAAATGAACAGGATCACGTCCGCGTCCTGCTCGATGGCGCCGGATTCCCGCAGGTCGGACATCATCGGCCGCTTGTCCTGGCGCGAGTCGACGCCGCGATTGAGCTGCGACAGTGCGATCACCGGCACTTTCAGCTCCTTGGCGATACCTTTCAGCGAGCGCGATATTTCGGCGATTTCGGTGGCGCGGTTCTCGTCGCGGCCGCCGCCGGAGGTGCCCGACATCAGCTGCAGGTAATCGACGACGATCAGCGACAGTCCGCCGCACTGGCGGTGCATGCGCCGCGCGCGTGAACGCACCTCAAGGCAGTTCAGCCCCGCGGTGTCATCGATGTAGATCTGCGAATCATTGAGCTTGCCGACCGCATCCACCAGCCGCGGCCAATCCTCCTCCTGGAAGGTGCCGGTGCGCAGCTGGTGCTGGTCGACCCGGCCCACCGAGCCGATCATCCGCATCGCCAGCTGCGGCCCCGACATCTCCATGCTGAACACGGCGACCGCCTTCTTGCTGTCGAGGGCGGCGTTTTCCACCATGTTCATCGCCAGCGCGGTCTTGCCCATCGACGGCCGCCCGGCAATGACGATCAGCTCGCCCGGCTGCAGTCCGGAAGTCATGCGGTCGAGGTCGACGAACCCGGTCGCGAGCCCGATCACGTCGTGCTTGTTCTCGCGGCTGTAGAGCATGTCGATGCGCTCGACGGTCTCGGTCAGCAGCGGATCGATCTTGGTGAAGCCCTGGCGCGTCTTGGCGCCGGCCTCGGCGATCTGGAACACCTTGGCCTCGGCCTCGTCGATCAGCACATGGGCATCCTTGCCACCGGGGCTGTAGGCCGAATCGGCAATCGCCGTGCCCACCGCGGCAAGGTTGCGCAGCACCGAACGCTCGCGCACGATTTCCGCATAACGGCGGATGTTCGCGGCGCTTGGCGTGTTCAGCGCCAGCGAGCTGATATAGGCCTGCCCGCCGGCTTCGGCAAGCTTGCCGCTGCGCTCCAGGCTTTCGGTGACGGTCAGCGCATCGGCCGGCCGGTTCAGTTCGATCAGCTGTGCAATGTGCTGGAAAATCGTGCGGTGGTCGGCGCGATAGAAATCGGCTTCGGTGATGACATCGGCGACACGGTCCCAGGCCGCATTGTCGAGCAGCAGGCCGCCGAGCACGGACTGCTCGGCCTCGACTGAATGCGGCGGCATGCGCGCGGCTTCGAGCTGGGTGTCCTTGGCAAACGGCGTGACAACTTGGACCATGGCGGCGGGTATAATGTAAGTATTTGATTATTAACGGATTTTTATTAAATCCGCAACACTGCGGGAGCCGCAGTTTCAATTCAATGTAGCGAAAAAAAAGGGCTGTCGCCAGCCCTTTTTTGCCGATCCAAAAAACGCTTTGGATTCAGTGCCGCCGCACCCCGTTCAGGCGGTTTCGCCGAGCACTGACACGGTGATCGAGGCAACCACATCGGCATGCAGCGCCAGCTTGATCGGGTAATCACCGATCATTTTCAGCGGGCCATCCGGCATCCGGACCAGCGCCTTCGGCACATCGAAGCCCTGCTTCTTCAGCGCCTCGGAAATGTCGGAGTTGGTCACCGAGCCGAAGAGTTTGCCGTCGACGCCGGCCTTCTGGGTGATCTGCAGCATCAGCCCTTCGAGTTTCGTCGCCTTGTCCTGTGCCTGCGCCAGCACCTCGGCATGGGCCTTTTCCAGCTCGGCGCGGCGCTTTTCGAATTCCGCGAGATTCGCGGTCGTCGCGCGCTTGGCCTTGCCCTGCGGGATCAGAAAGTTGCGGGCGTAGCCGTCCTTGACGCGGACGACGTCGCCCAGCGTGCCGAGGTTGATGACTTTTTCAAGAAGAATGACTTGCATGTCTGGCCTCTCAGTGCAGGTCGGTATACGGGAGCAGCGCCAGGAAACGCGCGCGCTTGACCGCGATCGACAGCTGGCGCTGGTAACGCGCCTTGGTGCCCGTGATGCGGGCGGGGATGATTCTGCCGTTTTCGTTGATGAAATCCTTCAGCAGGTTGATGTCCTTGTAGTCCACCTGCTTGATGCCTTCCGCGGTGAACCTGCAGAACTTGCGGCGGCGGAACAGCGCATTGCCCTTCTTGCGGCCGTCCTTGCCCTTGCCTTTGAACTTTCCTTTACCACCACTTCCGCCCATTCTCGGCATTTTGCTTCTCCTAGATCATTTCCATGTTCGTGACGTGCAGGACCATCTGCCTGCTCATGCGATGCTTGCGGTTCAGGAATCCCTGCGCTTTCACCGTGCTGCCCGTGCGCATCTGTGCGACCCGGGTGGCGATTTCACCGGCGGCCTTGGCCGTCATCTCGAATTCCACCTGCCTCGGATTGCCCGCTTCGGTCTGCTGCGAAGCGTGAGCCAGGATGAAATCGACGACCGGAAGGCCGGCGGGGGTGTGGCGCAGCGGTTCCATCGCGGCCAGGGTTGCTGTCAGGCTGACCGAGTTTCCGCTCACCGTGCTGCAGCCTAGGCCGCGTTCTCCGTTGCTGCCGCGGGCGCCGCCGCCGGTTTGGCGGACTCGTCGCTGGCGGGAACCGGACGCGACTTCTCTTCCCGCATCATCGGCGAGGGGCCGGTCACGGCCTCTTCCATGCTGACGGTCAGGTGGCGCAGCACCGCATCGTTGAATTTGAAGGCATGTTCCAGCTCGACCAGGGTCTCATTGTCGCACTCGATGTTCATGAGCACGTAATGCGCCTTGTGCAGTTTCTGGATCGGGTAGGTCAGCTGGCGGCGGCCCCAGTCTTCGAGGCGGTGGATCGCGCCTTTGCGGCCGGTGATCATCTGGCGATAACGGTCAAGCATCGCCGGCACCTGCTCGCTTTGGTCCGGGTGGACGATCAAAACGATCTCGTAGTGTCGCATTCAAGTCTCCTTTTGGGCTGTTGGGCCGCCCGTGATGCGAGCACGGAGCGGCAAGGACGGGTATGAACAACGCGCGCGACAGATGCCGCGCGAAGGGCGGGATTATACAGGAACAGCCTGCCGGATCAAGGGCTTGTAGCCCCCGTCCGGAATCAGTAGATGACCGCCAGGG
>JAEYXO010000138.1 GCA_023431245.1 Pseudomonadota bacterium
GCGTCGACCAGCGACTCGCGGCAGCCGTAGAGGTTGTCGAACTTGGACTTGGTCACCGAGTCGTTGACGTTGATCGCCGGGAAGGGGAGCCGCCCTTCCTTCTCCATCTGGTAGAGGCGGTGCACGCCGGTGGTGGTTTCTTCGGTCACGCCGCGGATGTTCTTCTCGATGTTCGAGTAGTAGCCGGGCTGCTCCTTCAGGCGCTTCCTCATCGCCGCGAACAGCACGCGCTCCTCCTCGTTGGTGCCTTCCGGCGGCAGCGTCTTGTTGCGCTCGTGCTGCGCGCCCAGCGTCACCAGCAGCGTCGCGTCGCCGCCGTCGTCGAGGATCATGTTCGGCGTGCCGCCGTCATGCCATTCGAGGATTTTGTGGGTGTATTCCCAATAGTCCTCCAGCGTCTCGCCCTTGTAGGCGAACACGGGGATGCCGGCGGCGGCGATCGCGGCCGCGGCGTGGTCCTGGGTCGAGAAAATGTTGCAGGAGGCCCAGCGGATTTCGGCGCCCAGCGCGGCCAGGGTTTCGATCAGCACGGCGGTCTGGATGGTCATGTGCAGCGAGCCGGCGATGCGCGCGCCCTTCAGCGGCAGCTTGCCCTTGTTTTCCTCGCGGATGGCCATCAGGCCGGGCATCTCGGTCTCGGCGATGGCGATTTCCTTGCGGCCGAAATCGGCCAGCTTGATGTCGGCGACCTTGTAGTCGGCGGCTTTGGCGTTCATGCAAAACTCCTGGATGGTAAAAAGAAAATTAAGCGGGCGCCGTTGCCAGCATTGCCGCCCGAGCCTGGCCGTCGGGATAATCCTTCCGGTCGCAGCGCCCCTCGGAGGCATGCATGTTCAGAACTGCAAAAAAAAGCGCTCGCACCGTTGCCGGTGCGAGCGCCGTTGATTCTTGCTGAGCCTGGCCGGTGAGGGATTCGGAAATCCGCCGGTCGCAACGCTCCTCAGCGGGGCGGATTATAGCGGATGCGCTGCAGCAGGGTGCCGGTTCACTCGGAAAAGTTTCATAAGTATTTGTTTATAATCATGTTTTATGACTGATGCGATGACCCTCCCGGCGCTGTTCGGCATGCTCGCGCTGCTGCTGCATCTGGCCGGCTACGCCTGGTATGCGCTGGGCATATTCCGCGGCCGCACGCGGCCGAATGCCGCGAGCTGGTTCATGTGGCTCATCGGCGCCTGGGTCGAGTACCGCACCTTCGATGCCATCGACAGCCACTGGTCAACGTCGGCGCTGCCGCTGGCCTGTTTTCTCGGCTGCTGCGCGATTTTTGCGGTGACCGCGGCACTGCAACTGGCGAAACGCGCCGCAGGTTCGCGCGAGGTCGTCTACCACCCGGCGCGCGGCACCGATTATCTTGCGGTGGGTTTCGATCTCGCGGCCTGGGCGCTGTATGTTCTGACCGGCGGCGCGGCCTGGGCGAATGTGCTGGCGGTGACCACCTCGGTCGTCAGCTTCATCCCGATCTGGAGAAGCACGCTGCGCCACGGGCATGAAATGCCGGGTCCGTGGTTTGTCTGGTGCGCGGCCTATCTGGCGATGTTCGCCGCGGTGCTGAGCGGGCCCGGAACGCAGATGCTCGCGCAGAGCGTCTATCCCGTTTATTACTTCCTGCTCTCGGCCGTGGTGGCGATGCTGTCGTTCGCCGCAGTGCGCGCGCGTTTTGCATGACACCCAAACAAAAACGCCGGCATGTGCCGGCGTTTTTGATGAGGCGGTGAAACTTACTTGATGCCGGCGTCGGCCTTCAGTGCAGCGGCCTTGTCGGTGTGCTCCCAGGTGAACTCCGGTTCGTCGCGGCCGAAGTGGCCGTGGGCGGCGGTCTTGGTGTAGATCGGGCGCAGCAGGTCCAGCGACTGGATGATGCCTTTCGGACGCAGGTCGAAGTGCTTCTCGACCAGGGCCGCGATCTTGTCGGCGCTGATCTTGCCGGTGCCGAAGGTGTCGACCAGCACGCTGACCGGGCGCGCCACGCCGATGGCGTAGGCGACCTGGATTTCGCACTTGGTGGCGAGACCGGCGGCGACGATGTTCTTCGCCACGTAGCGCGCGGCGTAGGCGGCCGAGCGGTCGACCTTCGACGGATCCTTGCCCGAGAACGCGCCGCCGCCGTGGCGCGAATAGCCGCCGTAGGTGTCGACGATGATCTTGCGGCCGGTCAGGCCGGTGTCGCCCTGCGGGCCGCCGATGACGAAGCGGCCGGTCGGGTTGATCAGGTACTTGGTGTCCTTGGTGATCATGTTCTTCGGCAGCACCGGCTTGCACACCTGCTCGATGATCGCTTCCGACAGTTCCTTGTGGCCGATGTCCTCGCGGTGCTGCGTGGAAATAACCACCGTGTCGATGTGGTGCGGCTTGCCGTCGACGTAACGCACGGAGACCTGCGATTTCGCGTCGGGGCGTGCCCAGGGCAGGCGGCCGTCGCGGCGCAGCTCGGCATGGCGCTCCATCAGGCGGTGCGAGTAGTAGATCGGCATCGGCATCAGCTGCGGGGTTTCATCGCAGGCGAAGCCGAACATCAGGCCCTGGTCGCC
>JAEYXO010000301.1 GCA_023431245.1 Pseudomonadota bacterium
ACCTGACGCACACCCGAAGGAGCATCATGGCGTTCCTGCAAGACAAGAAAATCCTGATCACCGGACTCCTCTCCAACCGCTCGATCGCCTACGGCATCGCCAAGGCTGCGAGCCGTGAGGGCGCGCAGCTCGCCTTCACCTACCAGGGTGAGGACATCCGCGAGCGTGTGGTGAAACTCGCAGCCGAGTTTGGGTCCGCGCCGGTGCTGCCCTGCGACGTCACCAGTGACGCGCAGATTGCCGCGCTCTTCGATTCGTTGAAGTCGGAATGGGGCGGCCTCGACGGCCTGCTGCATTCGATTGCCTTCGCGCCGCGTGAAGCACTGAAGGGGGATTTCCTGGACGGATTGTCCCGCGAGGCCTTTGCCATGGCCCATGACATCAGCAGCTACAGCTTCGCCGCCCTGGCAAAAGGGGCTGCGCCCCTGATGGCCGGCAGGTCCGGCGCCATGCTGACCCTCACCTACCTCGGTGCCGAGCGTACCGTACCCAATTACAACGTGATGGGGCTGGCCAAGGCGAGCCTGGAAGCCTGCGTGCGCTACCTGGCCAGCGATCTCGGCCCGAAGGGCATCCGCGTCAACGGCATTTCCGCGGGTCCGATCAAGACCCTGGCGGCGGCCGGTATCGGTGGTTTCGGGAAGATACTCAAGTTTGTCGAGGACAACGCGCCGCTGCGGCGCAACGTCACGATCGAGGATGTCGGCAATGCCGCCGCCTTCCTGCTCTCCGACCTGGCAGCCGGCGTGACCGGGGAGATCACCTACGTCGACTGCGGCTTCAGCACCGTCGTCGGCGGCATGCGCGGGGAATAAGGCGCAAGCTCAGGCGGCCGTCACGCACGGCCCGCCTGCGCCCACCGCCACCTACTTCCGCTCGATGGCTTCTGCGCGGATCCTGGTTTCGGTCTTTTTCTTCAGGCTGCCCAGGTAGGCCGCCAGTTCCGCCTGTGCCGCGACCTGGCGCAGGGTCTGCGCGATGGCGTTCTGCTTGTCCTTCGCGCCGTCAGCCACGTCCTGCACCTTGCTGACCCGCACCAGCGCATAACCGCCACCCGGTATTTCCGTGCCCGAATAGGACGGCAGCTTGCCGGTATCGGCCTTGAAGGCCTGACGCAGCACTTCACCCGGGAGGCCTTTCGGGTCACCCCGGCCGACCAGCTGCGGCGTGCTCCAGGCCAGCTGGACCTCCTTGCCCTGGCGCAGCGCCTCGAGGCGGGCACGGCCCTCCTGGGCGGCCAGCTGTCCCGCCTGCTGCAGCGTCAGTTTCTTCACCAGCGCTGCGCTGACCTGGTCGAAGGGCTGGACCGTCGTCGGCTTGTGTTCCGCGACGCGGGCGCCGACCAGCACACCCGGGGCAACCTCGATCGCCTCGGTATTGCGCTTGTTCTGCAGCACATCCTCCGAGAAGACCGCCTGCAGCAGGCGCTGGTTGCCCAGCATCGCATTGTCGGCACCGGTCCGGTTGATCCAGCCGCTGGTCTGGGGCTGCGCCTTGATCAGCTCTGCCGCCGGCTTCAGGCTGTCCGACTGCTCGAACAGCGTGTTGCTGAAGGACTCGGCCAGCTCGGCAAACTTGCGGGCCGCCAGCTGCTTTTTCAGTTCCGCCTCGATCTCCGGCCGCGCTTCCTCGAAACTCTTGCCCTTGCCGCCGCGCACCGTCGCCAGGCGGATGATGTGCCAGCCGAACTCGCTTTCCACCGGCGCCGAGATCTCGCCGGCCTTCATCGAAAACACCGCGTCATCAAACGACTTCACCATTGAACCGCGCTCGAAGAAGCCCAGGTCGCCGCCGTTGGCGGCCGAACCCGGATCCTGGGAATGCTGTTTGGCCAGTGCCGCAAAACTGCCGGGGTTCTTTTTCAGCTGCGCATGCAGTTCCTCGGCCTTGGCTTTCGCCTTCGCCTTGGCCTCCGGGCTGTCGCCTTCCGGAGTGATCAGGATATGGCTGGCCTGCCGCGCCTCCTTGACCACGAAACGTTTTGCATTTTCGTCGTAAGCCTTGCGCAGCTCGTCGGCGCTGGGCTTGATCTGCCCCGCCAGCGCATCAGCGCTGAGCGTCACGAACTCGATGCGCACCTGCTCGGGCACCCGGAACTCGTCCTGGTGGCTGTCATAGTATTTTTTGGCGGCATCCGGCTCCAGCTTGACCTGCGAGAGGAAGCGGTCGGCGGCAAACGTGACATGACTGACCTCGCGCTGCTGTTCCGAGATGCGCAGCAGCATCGCCGCCTCGGCACGCGACACGAAGGATGAACCCGAGTACGGGTAAGTGACATGGTCGACCAGGATGTCCTGGCGCACGCGCTGCTCGAAGACCACGGGCGTCATGCCCTGCGCCCTCAGCATCTGCTCATAACGGGTATAGGAGAACTTGCCGTCTTCCTTGAACGCGTCGACATTGGCGACGATCTCTTGGATCTGGCGGTCACTGACCGCAAGGCCGGTCCTCACCGCCCGCTGCATCAGCAGCCGCTGCTGCACCAGGTTGTCGAGCACCGACATGCGCAGTTCCTGGCTCTCGAGCAGCGCCGGATCAAGCCGGCCGCCGGACATGTTGCGCAGCATGTCCTGCCGCTCGTTCAGCGCCTGGGTGAATTCCGCCTGGGAGATCCGGTAGTCGCCCACCGTCGCCACGCTGTCGCTGCCGCCCACCCCCTGGAAATACGAGTCGATGCCGAAAAAAGCAAAAGGCGGGATGACGATCACGAAAATCCCGATCATGACCATTTTGCGGTGTTTCTCGATCAATCCGAACATGCGCTCTCCTCGCTGCGGCGCCTGCGGCGGCGCCCATAAGAAAAAAGGCGAACCGGGTTCGCCTTTTTTACGATAGCTGGCGGAGTGGACGGGACTCGAACCCGCGACCCCCGGCGTGACAGGCCGGTATTCTAACCAACTGAACTACCACTCCTAATTTTGTTACTGGTGGGTGCTGACGGGATCGAACCGCCGACATTCGCCTTGTAAGGGCGACGCTCTACCAGCTGAGCTAAGCACCCGTCATCCGCACCCGCCGCGTTCGCGGCGCAAAAC
>JAEYXO010000305.1 GCA_023431245.1 Pseudomonadota bacterium
GCACGGGGTTTGGCGGCTGCCGGTTTTTTGCTCGGGGATTTTTTCCTGTTCGGGGATGCGGCCATTTCTGAAGCTCCAGCGTTGGGCAAAGCCAACTCGAATGATTATTAAAAAATATGTTTAAAAACAAATACTTATAAATTCATGCAAACTATTGCCGGTTTTGCATGTAACGCTTTTCCCAGTCCTCGACGGCGCCCAGATCGAGGATTTCGTTGTAGTCCTTCATCGTCAGCATGCGATCGCGCACGGCCTTGGTGTTGCCATCGCGCTTGAGCGTGCCGAGCGCCTCCTTGATCGCGAAACCGGCGGCATTGCGCGCCAGTCCCGGAAAAATCGCGATGCGGAAACCCAGCGCCTCGATTTCCGGCACTGTCAGTTCGCCCAGTTTGCCGCCGCCGTCGATGTTGACCAGGCAGGGCGCGCCGGATTCCGCAGTCACCCGCTTCAGATCCTCGAGGATGGTCGGGCTGTTCTTCAGCTCGACAAACACCACGTCGGCGCCGGCCTTGCGGTAGGCCTGGCCGCGGCGGATCGCCTCGTCGAGCCCGAGCCCGGTCGCCGCGTCGGTGCGGGCAATGATGATGAAATCGGGATCTCGGCGCGCCGCCACCGCCGCCTCGATCTTGCCCGCATGCTCGGCCAGCGACACCACCGGGCGCGAACCCGGCAGGTGGCCGCAGCGCTTGGGGGCCACCTGGTCTTCAAGATGGATCGCCGCGACACCGGCGGCCTCGAACTCGCGCACCGTGTGTTTCACGTTCACCGCGTTGCCGTAGCCGGTGTCGGCATCGCAGATCAGCGGAATGTCGACGCAGGCTGCCGCGCGGTGTGCATGTGCCGCGAACAGCGTCAGGTCGACCATGCCGACGTCGGGCTGGCCGAGCAGGCAGGCGGAGACGCCGTTGCCGGTCATGTACACCGCTTCGTATCCCGCCTGCTGCACCATGCGCGCGCCATAGGCATCGTAAATGCCGGGAGCGACGATCATGCCGCCCTCGGTCAGGCGTTTGCGCAACTGCTGCCGTACCGTCAACTTCGCCATCATCGTTTCCGTTCCATTGTTTGCTGCTTCATTTTGCGTTCCGGGCAGCTGCACCCCTGCCGGTCACTGTGTTTCGATCAATCCCAGCTTCTTCTTCACCGCCTCGGTTTCCTTGATGTCCTGCAGCAACTGCGCCCGGAATGCATCCGGTCCCTGGTAACCGTCGAGCTGCGACACCTGCTTCAGATAAGCCTTCCAGGCCGGCGTCTGCTGCGCCTTCTGGATGGCCGAGGCCAGCCGGTCAACCACCGGTTTCGGCGTGCCGGCCTTGACCATGATGCCGCGCCACTGGTAACGCACCACGTCCCAGCCCTTTTCCTTGTACGTCGGCACGTCGGGGAAATCCTCGAGGCGTTTTTCCGAGGACACCGCGATCACCCGCACCTTGCCCGCATCAATCATCGGCTTGACGTTGCCGGGGTTGGTCGCCGCGGCGTCAATGTGGCCGCCGGCAATCGCCGTCAGCGCCGGCCCGCCGCCGGGATAAGGCACCCAGGTGGTCTGGAACTTGGCAACATCGGCGAACACTTCCCAGGCCACGCGATGGGAGCTGATCGCGAACGGCCCGCCAACATTGAGGTAACCGGGTTTCTTGCGCGCGAAGGCGACGAACTGCTCGATCGTCTTGAAGGGCGTGGAGGTATGGACGATCAGGCCATAGGGATCAATCTGCGAACGCGCGACCATCTGCAGGTCATCGAGCTTGAACTGCGCGGCCTTTTCGCTGAACAGCGTGGCCAGCGACAGGGTGTTCGCGGCGATGGTGTAACCGTCGGTCGCGCCCCGCACCAGCGAATTCACCATCACGATTCCGGAGCCGCCGGTGCGGTTCTCGACCACCACGTTCTGCCCGAGCTCCGCAGTCAGCAGCTTGGCCAGCGTGCGCGCATAGATGTCCACCGGCGATCCGGCCGCCGACCAGCAAAGTATGGTGACCGGGCGCGCCGGCCAGTTCTGGGCCGCCGCCTGCGCGGTGAATGCGGCCAGCGCGGCTGCCACTGCAAATTTCATCAGCTTCATCATCATTCTCCTCGTTCAGGGCCGCAGCCCGTGGATTGCAGCCGTTCAGGCCGCCTTTTTGACTTCGAACCGGTACTGCGCGAGCTTGGCGTCATCCAGCGTCACGCCGAGGCCCGGCCCGCCCGGCAGCGGGATGCTGCCTTTGCTCAGATCGAGTTTCTGCGTGACGATGTCATCCTTCGTTTTCAGCGGCCCGACGCACTCGAGACCGTCGATCACGTTGTCGGAGGTCGCCGCCAGCATGATTTCCGCCATGGTGTTCACGCCGAGGCCGAAACCGTGGCCGACCACGCAGCGTATGCCCGCGGCTTCCGCGGTGGCGATCATCCGCCGCGTGTTGAGGAAGCCGCCCTGCTTCATGACCTTGACCTTGACGATGTCCGCGGCATCGGCGCGGATGATGTCGATCAGGCTGGCATGATCGGTCACCGACTCGTCCGCCATGATCGCCAGTCCGACCGCGTTGGCGGCCTTGCGCACGCGCGCCATGCCGGCGACGTCGTGTGCCGGCACCGGCTGTTCGAACAGCTGCAGGCCGTAGGGCGCCACCATTTCCGCGAGCCGGATCGAGGTGTCGGCGTCGTAGCCGGCATTGGCATCGATGCGGATGTTGAACTCGGGGCCGCAGGCTTCACGCACCGCCTTGATGCGGTCGCGGTCGGCCACGATGTCGCCGCCCACCTTGATCTTGCAGGAGCGGAAGCCCTTCTTCTGCCAGTCCAGCGTCTCCTTCGCCGCGTTCTCCGGCGACTGGATGCTGATCCAGGCGTTGAACTGCAGCGTGTCCTTCATCGCGCCGCCGAGATAGGTGTGCAGCGGCACACCGGCCACGCGCGCCGCGAGGTCGGTGCAGGCCATGTCGATGGTGGCCTTGGCATCGAGGAAATCGGGCACCACGGATTCCAGCTTCGCGGCAATGCGGTGGAGGTTGGTCGGATCCATGCCCATCA
>JAEYXO010000339.1 GCA_023431245.1 Pseudomonadota bacterium
GCATCGCCCTGCTCGCCGACCTGCAGCGTGATATGAACCGCATCGCCGACATCGCGAAACTCGCCGCATGAAACTCGTCATCCTCGACCGCGACGGCGTGATCAACCAGGACAGCCCCTCGTACATCAAGAGCCCGGACGAGTGGAAACCGATCCCCGGCAGCCTCGAGGCGATCGCGCTGCTGAACCAGGCCGGTTACCGGGTGCTGGTCGCCACCAACCAGTCCGGCGTCGGCCGCGGCCTGTTCGAAATGGCGACACTTAACGCGATCCACGACAAGATGCACCGCGCACTGGGCCTCGCCGGCGGCCGCGTCGATGGCATTTTCTACTGCCCGCACGCGCAGGACGCCGGCTGCGACTGCCGCAAGCCGAAACCCGGACTGCTGGAGGAAATCTCGCGGCGCTTCGGCGTCAGCCTCGACGGTGTGCCCTTCATCGGGGACTCGCTGCGCGACCTGCAGGCCGCGGCCACGGTCGGCGCCCAACCGGTGCTGGTGCTGACCGGTAAAGGCAAAAAGACGCGCAAGGACGGCGGCCTGCCGGAGGGCACCGTGGTCCATGACGACCTGGCCGCCGCCGTGCACAGCCTGCTGCAATGATGCTGCTGACCGCGCTGCGCTCCACCGTCTTCGCGGCCATCCTGATCCTCATCACCCCCCTTTTCGCGGCGATCGCGCTGCTGACCTTCCCGCTGCCGCCGCTGGCGCGCTACCGCATCATCACCGTCTGGACCCGCTGCATCATCTGGTCCGCGCGCGCCGTCTGCGGCATCCGCTACCGCGTCATCGGCGCCGAAAACATTCCGCGGAAACCCTGCGTGATCCTGTCCAAACACCAGTCGGCCTGGGAAACGCTGGCCTTCCAGCTGATTTTCCCGCCCCAGGTGTGGGTGCTGAAAAAGGAACTGCTGCGCGTGCCGTTTTTCGGCTGGGGACTGGCGATGCTGTCGCCGATCGCGATCGACCGCAGCCTGCGCCGCGAGGCGCTGCAGCAGCTGATCGAGCAGGGACAGCAGCGGCTGGATGCCGGATTCTCCATCGTCATTTTCCCGGAAGGCACGCGCATCCCGCCCGGCAACCGCGGCAAATACCGCCCGGGCGGCGCCCGGCTCGCGGTGCAGACCGGCACCGCGGTGCTGCCGGTGGCGCACAACGCCGGCCGTTGCTGGGGGCGCAACGCCTTCCTCAAGCGGCCGGGACTGGTCACCGTCAGCATCGGCGCACCCATGAGCCCCGAAGGCATCGATGCCGAAACACTGTCGGCCCGCGTCGAACAGTGGATCGAAGACGAAATGCTGCAGCTCGATGCGCGCTGAGCGATCGACCGGCACGCTGTCAGCCGAACAGTCGATCGAACTTGCGGGCAGCCGCATCACCTACCGTCTGCGGCGGTCACCGCGCCGGCGCACCATCGCGCTGCTGATCGACGACCGCGGGCTGCGCGTGGCGGCGCCCCTGCGCGCCCCGCAGCGGGCCATCGATGAACTGCTGCTGCAACACGCGGCCTGGGTCATCCGCAAGGTCGGCGACTGGGAACGCAAAAAGCCGGCGCTCCGGCGGTGGGTCAGCGGCGAACAGGTCATGCTGCAGGGCGCACCGCTGACGCTGGAAACCGCCGCCGGCACCGGCCTGCCGCAGCTCGAGGGGGACCGCCTGCTGATCGATGCCGCACTCGACGCACCGGCCATCGAAGCGGCCGTCCGGTGCTGGCTGAAACAGCGCGCGCTGGCACACTTCACGGGCCGCTGCCATGCCTACAGCGCGCAACTCGGCCTGCCGGCGCCCGCGGTGCGGCTGTCCAATGCGCGCACGCGCTGGGGCAGCTGCCATGCCGGCGGGCGCATCCGCATGAACTGGCGCCTGATCCAGCTGCCGCAGGACTGGATCGACTACGTCGCCGCGCATGAAGTCGCGCATCTGCGGCAGATGAACCACTCACCAGCCTTCTGGGAAACCGTCGCCTTGCTGGTTCCCGATCACGCCGCGCGCCGCGCCGCACTCAGACGCGATGCGCATCATTACCTGCTGCCCTGAACGGCGGTGCGGCGCGGGGCCTGTGCTACACTGCCCGCCACTTTTCGCGCGAGTATTCCTGTGCGTCCGACGCCGCCCAGAATTCCCTTCCTGGCCCTGTTCCTGATCCTGTTGTTCACCGGTTGCGGCTATAAAGGGCCGCTCTACCTGCCCAAGGACAAACCCGCCGCGGCAAAACCCGCGCTGCAGCCGGTACCCGCACCGGAGCCCGCCCGCCAGCCATGAGCACCTTCACTTACCGCAACGGCGAGCTGCATGCGGAGGACGTTCCGCTCAGCCGCATTGCCGCCGAATTCGGCACCCCCTGCTATGTCTATTCGCGCGCGGCGCTGACCCGTGCCTGGCGCGAATTCGATGCCGCCTTTGCCGGTCGCGAACACCTGCTCTGCTACGCGGTGAAAGCCAATCCCAATCTCGGCGTGCTCGATGTATTCGCGCGGCTGGGCAGCGGTTTCGACATCGTTTCCGGCGGCGAGCTGGCACGCGTCATCGCCGCCGGCGGCGCCCCGCGCAAGGTGGGGTTCTCCGGCGTCGGCAAAACCGCCGCCGAAATGCGCCAGGCGCTGCAGGCCGGCATCCTCTGTTTCAACGTCGAGTCCGCCGCAGAACTGGAGCTGCTGGACCGGGTCGCCGGCGAGCTGGGTGTCACCGCCCCGGTCAGCCTGCGGGTGAACCCGGACGTGGATGCCAAAACCCATCCCTACATCGCCACCGGGCTCAAGGAGAACAAGTTCGGCGTCGCCTACGACGAGGCGCCGGCGACCTACCGCCGCGCCCGCGACCTGCCGCATCTGCGCATCGAGGGCGTCGACTGCCACATCGGTTCCCAGCTCACGGAAATCGCCCCGTTCATCGCCGCGCTGGAGCGCGTGCTGGCGCTGGTCGATACCCTGGAACGCGAGGGCATCAGCATCCGCCACCTCGACCTCGGCGGCGGACTGGGCATCCGTTACCGGGATGAAACGCCGCCGGCGATCGCGGACTACGCACAGGCGCTGATCGCCGCGCTCGGAAACCGCCCGCAGAAACTGGTGTTCGAGCCGGGGCGCCTGCTCACCGGCAACGCGGGGGTGCTGCTGTCCACCGTGCTGTACCTGAAGCCGGGACAGGACAGGAACTTCGCCATCGTCGATGCCGCGATGAACGACCTGATGCGCCCTGCGCTGTACGACGCCTGGCACGACGTGCTGCCGCTGCGCGAAACCGCCGCCGGCGAGCGGCCTTACGACATTGTCGGTCCGGTCTGCGAAAGCGGCGACTTCCTCGCCCGGGACCGGCGGATCGCCGCGGCACCCGGCGACGTCATCGCCATCGCCTCGGCCGGCGCCTACGGCATGAGCATGTCATCCAACTACAACACCCGCCCGCGCGCCGCCGAGATCATGGTCGACGGCCGGCAGGTGCATGTCGTGCGGGATCGCGAAACCGTCGCCCTGCTGCTGGCCAACGAACACCGTTTGCCGGAATGACATTGTCAGAATTGCCGATCGCGTACGGTTTTCACGTACGGATGCGGTGTTGCCGCAAATCCACAACCGCAAACGCTTGATCAAAAAAACTTGACAAAGGTGTTGCATTTATTTTTCGCCATAGCATAGAATTGGCGCACCGAACACGGTTCCCGTAAATTTTTTGCGATGATCGTGTGCTGGTAGTGCGGAACTTAAGCCGCATTCAGACGATGCCTAAGTTAACTTTCAAGGAGACGATGATGGCAGCGAAGAAAAAAGCGAAAGCTAAAAAGAAAGTAGCCAAGAAGAAAGCAGCCAAGAAGAAGTAAGTAGCATGTAGTCAGCAAAGGCCGGGTAACTCCCGGCCTTTGCTTTTGGCGAGTCCGGCAAGCCGGCTTCTTTTCATGCGCGGTTCTGCGCAGCGCGCATCCCGGCATCCCTTCCGCGACGGATTCCTGTCACTCGCGGAATATCAAAAATCTCTTTATAATCAAATACTTATACTAGGCATTGCCTGCCAGCAGCGTCGTCATTCGCTGCCACACCAGCGCGCAATCAGGGATTCAACTGCCGGTACACCGCATCGGCGACCCGCAGCAGTTCCTCGCGCTCGGTTTCACCGGACAGCGCATAACCGAGGCGACCGTCGATCCAGTAAAACACGCTGACGCCGTTCTCGCGCGCAAAACGGAATGCAGTCGGCGCGCGCACCTCACTGCTCGTACGCACATATAGCGTCAGGCGCTGACCCTTGAGATCCTGGTACATGAACTGTGCCGCCGGTCCGCGTTCGCCGGGCAGCAGGCGGCCGCCGACCAGCGAGTACCCCAGCCCCGCAAGATGGGGGATCTTCAGGCTGGCGCCGAGCCGCTTCGACAGCCAGCGCACCAGGTGCGCCTCCTGGTCCGCACCGACCTCGACCGGATGCCGCACTTCCGGGCTGTAAACCGCATGCGCGATGGCGGCAACCCGCGCCAGGTACAGGGTCTGCACCCGTTCCGCGGCGATATGGGCATGCAACTGCCAGCCGCCGATTCCGCCCAGCAGCATCAGCGCCGCCACCGCCGCATGCCGGCGCCATTGCGGACTCCGCTTTCCCGGCAGCAACTGCAGCGGGACCGCTTCGGCCAGCAGCGGATCGAAGGCGTTCCGCAGTGCGGCAGCCTGGCGGCGATAGGCATCAATACGCTGCGCGTCGTCCTGGTGCTGCGCCAGGTGGTTTTCGACATCGGCCCTGCGTGCCGCCGGCAGACAGCCGTCGACATAAGCCTGAAGTTCGCTCTCGGTCACCGGGGTTCCGTTCATTTCACGACCTTCAGCGGCGCATGGCTGTCGGGCAAGCCCTGCAGCAGCCGGCGCAGACGCTCCCTGCCCCGCGACAGCCGCGACATCACGGTGCCAATCGGCACATCGAGCACGCGGGCCGCCTCGTCATAGGACATCTGCTCCAGGCCCACCAGCAGCAGCACCGCGCGCTGCTCTTCCGGCAATAACTGCAGCGCCGCATCGAGATCGCGGATTTCCAGCCGGTCTCCCGCCTGCGGCTGCTGCAGTTCGGCGGCGGAGGCCTCCAGCGGCACCGTGCGTGTGGCGGCGGCGCTGCGGACCTGGTTGACGAATACGTTGTGCATGACGGTGAACAGCCAGGCACGCAGGTCGCTGCCTTCGCGCCACAGGTCACGCTTCACCAGCGCCCGCTCCAGCGCATCCTGCACCAGGTCATCCGCTGCACTGGCATCCCCCGTCAGCGCGCGTGCATAACGGCGCAGGCGCGGGATGTACTGCATGGCCTGGGTGGCGAACATGTCGGATGGCGGTCGGGTCACCTGCTGTTGCCTCCTGAACACCGGGCTGGGCCGGCTTATTCCCCTGCTGCTCCCGCAGCAGGGGCCGGGAACACATGTTCCGCCATGCCCCAGCGCGACGCCAGTGTTTCCACGGCATTGAGGATTTCCTCGGCGCGCGCCGGATGATTGTAGGCGGCCGACGCCAGCCGTGACAGGGCCTGAGGCGTGCCGAACTCCAGGCCCAGCAG
>JAEYXO010000004.1 GCA_023431245.1 Pseudomonadota bacterium
CAGGGTACCATCAATGATCAGGGACACCATCAATAAGTATCATTCCGCAGATTCCGAATATCCATACCTCATCACAAGACACCGCCATGAACAGCACATTTGCCCGCCGCATCGCCGCCATGAACGCGATGTACAAACTTCCCGCCCATGAACGCCCGACCCTGCCGGAAGACCTGGCGGGCCGCCTCAAGGGCTTCAAGGCCACGCTGATGGACGAGGTGCACGAAATCGACGACATCCTCGCGCTCGCCGAAAAGGGCGCGCCGCGCGCCGACATCCTGACGGCGATGGCCGACCTGCTCGGCGACATCATCGTTTACTGCCGCTCGGAAGCGCTGAAGTACGGCTTGCCGCTGGAGGAGGTGCTCGACATCATCATGGACAGCAACGAAAGCAAGCTCGGCGCCGACGGCAAGCCGATTTATGACGCCAACGGCAAGTTCCTGAAGGGGCCGAACTACTGGAAACCCGAGCCGAAAATCGCCGCGCTGCTCGGGGAACGCGCCGCCGGGGCCTGAGTGATGTCCACGCCCTGTTATGCCGAACTGACCCGCGCATACACGCGGCTTTACCGCTACCAGCACATCGGCGCCATCGTCGGTTGGGACCGCAACGCGATGATGCCGCCCAAAGGCAACGAAGCGCGCGCCGCGGCGGAGGCCGAACTCTCGGCGCTGATCCACCGTACACGCACCGATCCGCGGCTGAAACAGTGGATCGATGCGGCGGAGCAGGAACCGCTGGACGAGCTGGCGCGTGCCAACCTGCGCGAAATCCGCCGCGACTGGCGCGATGCCAACGCGCTGCCGGAGTCGCTGGTCGAGGCGAAGACGCTCGCCGGCGCGCGCTGCGAACATGCCTGGCGCAGCCAGCGTCCGGCCAACGACTGGAAGGGATTTCTTGAAAATTTCCGCCCCGTGGTGAAGCTGGCCCGCGAGGAAGCCCGGCTGCTGTCCGACAGCACCGGACTCGCGCCCTATGACGCGCTGATGGACCGTTTCGAGCCCGGTGTGCGCGCCGCCGACATCGACCGCATATTCGGTGACGTCCGGCAGTGGCTGCCCGGCCTGGTTGCCGGAGCGCAGGCGCGGCAGTCGGCGGAGAAAATCATCCTGCCGCAGGGGCCGTTTCCGGTGGCGGCGCAACGCGCATTGAACCGCGAGGTGATGGGACTGCTCGGATTCGATTTCGAGGCAGGCCGGCTCGACGAGAGCGCGCATCCCTTCAGCGGTGGCGTGCCCGAGGATGTGCGCCTGACCACGCGTTACCACGAAGACGATTTTGCGCGCAGTCTGCTCGGCACCATTCACGAGACCGGCCATGCCCGCTACGAGCAGAACCTGCCGCGCGACTGGCTGGGGCAGCCGGTGGGCAGCGCGCGTTCCTACGGCATCCACGAAAGCCAGAGCCTGTCCTTCGAAATGCAGCTCGCGCGCAGCCGGCCCTTTGCCGGTCTGCTGGCGCCGCTGCTGAGAAAACATTTCGGCGACCAGCCGGCTTTCGACCCTGACAACCTGAACCGCCTGTGGACCCGCGTGAAACCCGGATTCATCCGCGTCGATGCCGACGAGGTGACCTATCCGGCGCACGTCATCCTGCGCTACGAGATCGAGCGCCCGCTGGTCGAGGGCCTGATCGAGGCCGAGGACATTCCGGCGCTGTGGGATGAAAGGATGCAGGCGCTGCTGGGCCTCGACACCCGCGGCAACTACGGCGACGGCTGCCTGCAGGACGTGCACTGGACCGAGGGTGCCTTCGGTTATTTTCCCAGTTACACGCTGGGCGCGATGTATGCCGCGCAGTGGTTTGCGGTGATCCGCCGCCAGGTGCCGGACCTCGATGCGCGCATCGGCCGCGGCGAGCTTGCGCCGGTGTTTGACTGGCTCAGGGCCAACGTCTGGTCACAGGGCTGCCTGTGGGATACACCCGAGCTGGTGCGGCGCGCGAGCGGCGAAGCGCTGAATCCGCAGCACTTCCGCAGCCACCTCGAGCGGCGCTACCTGCAGGCCTAGCCCTCTCCGTTCACAATCCGGCCAGGCTGCCCGCCCCGAGCAGCGTGGCGATGCCGAGCAGCGCAAAAATTGCCGCGGCGATGCGGTGCACCGCCGCCGCCGGCATGCGGTGGGCGATGCGCTCTCCGAGCAGCACCGCGGGCACGTTGGCGATCATCATGCCGAGGGTGGTGCCGATGACGACGGCGGCAAACGCCTGGTACTGGGCGGCCAGCGCCACCGTCGCGATCTGGGTCTTGTCGCCCATTTCCGCGAGAAAGAATGCCGCCAGCGTGCAGCCGAACACGCCGAACCTCGCGAATCCCGCGCCATCCGTGTCGAGCCGGTCCGGAACCAGTATCCAGGCCGCCATCGCGAGGAAGGACAGGCCGAGAACCCAGCGCAGTGCTTCCGGTCCGACCACCGTCGTGATCCAGCTGCCGACCGCCCCGGCAAGCGCGTGATTGGCCAGCGTGGCCACCAGGATGCCGGCGATGATCGGCCAGGGTCTGCGGAATTTGGCGGCCAGCAGGACGGACAGCAGCTGTGTCTTGTCGCCGATTTCGGCGAGGGCGACGATGCCGGTGGAGATCAGAAAGGCTTCCAAACGGGTGCTCCTGGGCCGGAAGAAGACGGATGACCATGCGGCTCCCCGGCCATTGCGGAGGCGGCATGGTCAACGGTCTTGCCAGGTTCGCGAACCGCCTGCGCCATGGCCGGAAGGCCAAGCATGTTGACGCAGACACCTCTCAGGAGGGCGGCTACTCCCCGATGACGGCGCGATTCTACCCGCGCGCCGGGAGGCAGTCCATGTGCGCAGCGGCGGTCAGGGATACATCCGCCGCGCAATGCGCAGCAGCACGGGACCGGCGACGCGGGACATGGTGTGGCGGTGGCGCGCGAATTGGCGGTAGGCGAAGGCCAGCAGCGGCTGCAGGGCCGGACGCGACAGCAGCCAGGCGCTCCGCGTCAGGCCGGCGCGGCGGTGGGCTTCCGCAAAAACCGCCGGGCCGCGCAGCAGCGTGTGGTCACCGAGGCGGGCATGGATGTTAGCCAGCGCCGCGTTGCAGGAAACGCCGTGGGATGACTCGCAGTAGTCCTGCGCGGTGACATCGACAAAGCGCAGCAGGCCGCGGCGGTTGCGCGCGCGCAGCACGTGGATTTCCGCCAGGCACAGCGGGCAGCGCCCGTCAAAATAGATCGTCAGGGTTTCCATCGGCCGTCGATGATGGCCTGCGCGATCGCGCGCCCGCTGTCGAAGGCGCACTCGACCCTGGCACCCAGTGCCCAGTCGCCACCGAGGAACAGTGTGTCGTCTCGGCTGGCGAGGCAGGGGCGGCCGAGCGGATTCGCCGTGCGCGCGTAACGCCAGCGATGGGCGATGGCCTGCTCGACCCTGGGCATTGCGTCGCCGAGCATGCGCTGCACGGCATCGACCAGCAGTGCCGCCACCGGCTCGCGCTCGAGTTCGAGGTGGCGGTTGCTCCAGTCCGGCGTGGCGTGGGCGACCCAGCATTCGTGTGCGGCATCGCGACCGGGTTTGGACGTGTTGCGGCCGAGCCAGGACAGCGTGTCCGAATCGGTTTGCAGCACATCGGGCACGCCGGCAGCACGGTCTGCGAACACGACCATCAGCGCCCAGCAGGGTGCCATCCTCACGTCACCCAGTGCCTGCGCGATATCGCGTTCAGCACGGAACAGCAGTCGCGCTTGCGGCACCGGCACTGTGCTGACCACAAGGTCGAAGCGTTCGCCCGCCGCATGGTCCGCCGTGCGTATGCGCCAGCCGGCGTCCTCGCGCTCCGCTGCGCTGACTTCACAATTGATGCGCAGGTCGAGTCCGGCAGCCAGCGGTTTCACCAGGGCGCTCATGCCCGGTGCCCCGGTGACCCAGTCTTCCGCCGCGGGATCGATTCCCGGCGGGGTTGACGGACGCCAGCGTGCAGCGGCGCCGACTTCGATGGCAGCGGCCAGCGTTGCACGGAAGGCGGCACCGTGCGCGGTCACGTACTGCGCGCCGTGGTCGAAGCGGAGGTCGCCGTCGAGCCGGCGCGTGGCAAGCCGCCCGCCGGGGCCGCGGCCTTTGTCGAACATCGCGGGCCTGAATCCGGCGTCCTGCAGCGCGCGGGCGCAGGCGAGGCCGGCCATGCCGGCGCCGATGATGGCGATGCGGGGTGATGCATTCATGCGGGTGGTCCGATGGAGATGTCAGCTTGAAGGGTTTTGCGGCAATGGTACAGGGCATGCCGGCAAGGGCGGCGACAGCACGCAGTCCTCACTGTCCGCAACGCGAAAAACCCGCCGCGCAATCCCGCAACAGCGGGACGCGCGACGGGCCTGCCGCAAGCCGGGGAGACCGGCGGCAGGAATCGTTACGGCAGGATCACCGAATCAACGACATGGATCACGCCGTTGCTGGCGACGATGTCGGTTTTCACGACCTTGGCCTGGTTGACCCTGACCTTGCCGCCGGTGGTGCTGATGTTCAGCGGCTTGCCGTTGGCGGTCGGCGCAGTGCCGGCCTTGACGTCCTTCGCCATCACCGAGCCGGGCACCACGTGGTAGGTCAGCACGGCGGCGAGTTTCTGTTTGTCGGCGAGCAGCGCGTCGAGCTGCGCCTTCGGGATCTTGGCGAAGGCTTCATCGGTGGGTGCGAATACCGTGAACGGGCCCTCGCCCTTCAGGGTGTCGACGAGGCCGGCGGCCTTCACTGCAGTGACCAGGGTGTTGAAGCTGCCCGCCGAAACGGCGGTGTCGACGATGTCGGAGGCGGCAGTGGCCAGTGACGAGACCGCCATTACGGCACCTGCGCAGAGGGCACGGAGGGAACGCGAAACAGCCATTTTGTATCTCCTTGAATTAATTGATAAATTTGGCTTACAAACTGCATCCGGAACTGAATGCGATACAATCCGGTCAATTTGTGACTGATTGGTCATTTTATAAACTGACGAGTTCATCCCGCTTCAAACGATAACCGGCAATGTCCATGACACTGAAAATCCCGTTCCGCCAGCAGCAGTTCGATGCCCGCGAGGAGGCGATCCTCGATGCCGTCAACCGCCTGCTGTCCGACAAGGGTTATGACCTGATGACCATGGAGGATGTCGCCGCCGAAGTCGGCGTCGCCAAGGGCAGCCTCTACAAGCATTTTTC
>JAEYXO010000007.1 GCA_023431245.1 Pseudomonadota bacterium
ACCGGGCCGGCCTCCGCTGCTGCCATGGCTGCGATTGATTGCAGCGCCGGCCCGTTGCCGTAGAGGCCGCCGATCACATACAGCGTATCGGCGATGATCTCCGGCGGGCGGTTCAGCGCTGCCGGCGGATAGCGGTAATGCAGCGGGCAGCTGCGTCCGGGTCGCGCGGCTTCAGGCATGGCTGCCGCGCAGGCGCTGGATGATGACCGGCAGCAGGAAACCGGCGATGCAGATCAGCAGCCCGTACAAGTTGGTGCCCAGCAGCAGTGCGTACTTGCCGTCGCCGATGGCCCAGGACTGCGGAATCATGCCGGCGGCGAGCAGCACACCGAGCACGACGCCGGGCCAGAATGCGAGGTGGAAACTCCAGGGTGAATGTTTGACCAGCGGCGCCAGCAGGAACACCGGCGCGAGACCCATCACCATCGTGCCGCTGACGGTGGTCGCTTTGAGGATGTCGGTGCCGGCGATCATCGGCAGGTTGCCGAGCAGCGCGAAGGCGACCATCGTCCACATGCCGATGACCATCGCCCGCGGACCGGGGCTGCGGCCGGCCAGCATCGGCAGTTCGCGGCCGATCGACTTGGCGACCGAGGAGAAGGTCGAGTCCAGCGTCGATCCCGCCGCCATGATCATCACCACGGTCATCAGCAGGTAGGGCAGCGTGCCGAAGGCCAGCGCGACGGCGCCCGGCATGTTGTCGCCGGAAGGCAGGCCCTCCAGCTTCGCGTGCACGCCGACCAGGCTGAAGGCGAAGATGCAGAAAAAGCCGAGCACGCCGGCGACGATCATCGCGCGCAGCATGGTTTTCTCGCGGGTGATGAAGCCGCGGTCGGTCAGCACCGGATCGTGGAAGGGATAGGACACCACCTGCAGCAGCGCCACCAGCAGCAGGTCGACCCCGGCGTTCAGCCTGAAATCGCCGACCGAGAGCAGCGTGCCGATGCCGTGTTTGGGCAGCACCAGGAACAGCACCGTGCCGAGCACGAACACGAACAGCACCGCCTGGATGACATCGGTGACAATGGAGCTGCGCAGGCCGCCTTTCAGGCTGTAGACCAGCGTGACCGCGGTGAACAGCAGCGCGGCGCCGATGAACATCGCGTCGCCGGCCTGGCCGTAATAGGCGCCGACCACCGCGGTATTGCTCCAGACCTCGCTGTAGAGCCGGATCAGGATCGCCGCGGTGAAGGCCAGCGCGGCGAGGCGGCCGTAACGTCCGATCAGGAAGGGCACCAGGCCGGTGGCGCCGTGGCGCGTGCGCAGCCAGTAGATGACGAGGCCGGCCACCGGGATCGACAGCCAGTAGGTGGCATAGGCCAGTCCGCCGACCACGCCATGGGCGGCGCCGAGGTTGGCGGCATTGGTCACCGATTTCGCGAATATCCAGCTGATGAAAATGCTGCACATCAGCGCCCATTCGCTCGCCGGGCGGCCGGCGCTGTCACTGCCGCTGAAAAAACTGGCCTCGCTGCGCGCGCTGGGCGAGATCGCGTACATCACGCCGCCGTAGAGCAACAGGAAGGCCCAGAAATAGATCGCGAATGCCGGTTCGATCATGGCGGCGTCTGGTTGTGAGTATCAGCCGGCGAGCGCGCCGCCGCAGCTCGACCCTTGTCCCGCCGTGCAGCCGTAGCAGTGGTCCTTGACCACGATGGGATTGCCCTCGAGGTCGGCGGCGATCAGCTCGCGCAGGTGGCTGCGCGGGCGGTTTTTCCGGGCCAGCGGCAGCCCCAGCATCTGGTTGAAGTCGCAGTCGTAGACGTAACCCTGCCAGTCCACCGACAGCAGCGTGCGGCACATCACGGATTCGAGATTCTCCGGGCGATAGGCGTCCTTCAGCAGCTTCAGGTAGGGATCGAACTGGCCCTTGCTCACCAGCGTGCTGCCGAAGCGCTGGATCGGCATGTTGGCGAGCACGTAGAGCTCGTTGAAAACAACACCATAAGCAGCGGCGAGGTGTTTCTTGTAATCCTGTTCCAGTTGCTGCTGCTCTGGCGGCAGCACGGGCCCCTGCGGGTTGTAGACCAGGTTGAGCACGAGGCCGGAATCCGGCCGGCCATAACCGAGGGCGTTCAGTTTCTGCAGCGCGCGGATGCTGGCCGAGAACACGCCTTCACCGCGCTGGCGGTCGACATTGTCCTCGAGGTAGCAGGGCAGCGAGGCGGTGATTTCCACCTGCTGCGCGGCGAGGAATTCAGCCAGGCCTTCCTGGCCGGGTTCGAACAGGATGGTCAGGTTGCAGCGGTCGATCACCCGCACGCCGAGTGTGCGCGCCGATTCGACCAGCAGGCGGAAATGCGGATTGAGTTCCGGTGCGCCGCCGGTCAGGTCCAGCGTGCGGATCGCAGCAGCCTTGAGGAAGGCAACGACTTCAAAAACCGTATCGCGCGCCATCAGCTCGGTCCGCGTTGGCCCGGCGTTGACGTGGCAGTGCAGGCAGCTCTGGTTGCATTTGTAGCCGAGGTTGACCTGCAGGGTTTCGGTTTTCCGGCGGCGGAGGGCGGGGAAGTCGGTGGCTTCGAGCAGGGGCAGGGTGGCGTGCATTGCTGTGTTCTCTTTGCAGGTGGGCCGGGAATGTGCGTTGAGTCGGAGTAGCGCCGCTTTCCTTACGGCCGCAGCCATTCTACGCATCGCGCCGCAGCCCGGATGCCGCGACGGACGCTGAGGGCCTCCGCGTTGACCGCAAGCCTCTGATTGCGTTACATTTCCTGTCCTTTCTGCGGGGTCGCGGGCCCATGACCAAAACCAGCAAGAACACAACGGCCACACCCACCTTCGAGTCATCACTGGCCGAACTGGAAAAAATCGTCGAAGCCATGGAAGAAGGGCAGATGCCGCTCGAGCAGTCGCTGGCCGCCTACAAGCGCGGCGCCGAACTGCTGAAGTTCTGCCAGGCCCAGCTGCAGGATGCCCAGCAGCAGGTGAAGATCCTGGAAAACGGCGTGCTGAAGAATTTCGGCGCCGCCGAGCAGTAATCCCCGCCATCGTGACCGCTCCCGATTTCCAGGCCTGGGCCGCCGCCGGGCAAGAACGCATCGAGGCTTTCCTGCAGCGTGTGCTGCCGCAGCCCGAGATCGCGCCGCAGCGCCTGCACGCGGCGATGCGTTATGCCGCGCTCGGCGCCGGCAAGCGCGTGCGGCCGCTGCTGGCCTATGCCGCGGGCGAACTCTCGGGCGCCGATGTCGAGCGCGTCACCGTCGCCGGCGCCGCAGTCGAACTGATCCACGCCTATTCTCAGGTGCATGACGATCTGCCCTGCATGGATGACGACGTGCTGCGGCGGGGCAAGCCGACCTGTCATGTCGAATTCGACGAGGCCACCGCACTGCTGGTCGGTGACGCGCTGCAGAGCCTCGCCTTCCAGCTGCTCGGCGACTACCGGCTTGCCGACGATGCCGCGGCCCAGCTCGAGATGGTCAAGCTGCTGGCGGTTGCCGCCGGTTCGCGCGGCATGGCCGGCGGCCAGGCGATCGATCTCGCCGCCGTGGGCAGGACGCTCAGTGTGCCCGAACTCGAATTCATGCACATCCACAAGACCGGCGCGCTGATCCGCGCCGCCGCCGTGCTCGGCGCACGCTGCGGCAGCGGGTTGTCCGATGCGGAATTCGCGCGTGTCGACAGCTTCGCGAAGTCGGTCGGGCTTGCCTTCCAGGTTGTCGATGACGTGCTCGACGCCGACGCGCCGACGGCGACGCTGGGCAAGACCGCCGGCAAGGACGCCGAGCAGGGCAAACCCACCTATGTCAGCGCGATGGGCATCCCCCAGGCCAAGGCGCTGGCCGCACAGCTGCGCGGGGAAGCCCTTGCTGCCATCGCGCCTTTCGGCGATCGCGCCGCCCGGCTCGCGCAGCTTGCCGATTTCATCGTGCTGCGCAAGTTCTGAGACAATTGCAGCCATGAGCGGAACCATGACCCTCGAAGGCGCCGGCGGACACGGGCAGCCGAAGTACGAGCTGCTGAAATCGATTGCATCGCCGGCCGACCTGCGCCTGCTCGAGCGCAGCCAGCTGCCGCGGCTGGCCGGCGAGCTGCGCGAATACCTGGTCGAGTCGGTCAGCCAGACCGGCGGCCACCTGTCCTCGAACCTCGGCACGGTCGAGCTGACCATCGCGCTGCATTACGTTTTCGACACGCCGCATGACCGGCTGGTGTGGGATGTCGGCCACCAGACCTACGGGCACAAGATACTGACCGGCCGCCGCGAAGGCATGAAGAACCTGCGCATGTGGCAGGGCCTCTCCGGCTTTCCGCAGCGCACCGAATCCGAATACGACACCTTCGGCACCGCGCACTCGAGCACCTCGATCAGCGCCGCGCTGGGCATGGCGGTCGCGGCCAAGCTGAAGGGCGAGCCGCGCCGCGCGGTGGCGATCATCGGCGACGGCGCGATGACCGCGGGCATGGCCTTCGAGGCGATGAACAATGCCGGCGACATGGACGTCGACCTGCTGGTGATCCTCAACGACAACGACATGTCGATCTCGCCGCCGGTGGGCGCGCTGAACAAGTACCTGGCGAAACTGATGTCCGGCCGTTTCTACGCCAAGGCCAAGGACCTCGGCACCAAGGTGCTCGGCGAACTCGCGCGCAGGGCGGAAGAACACGTGAAGGGCATGGTCACGCCGGGCACGATGTTCGAGGAGTTCGGCTTCAACTACATCGGGCCCATCGACGGCCACGACCTTGACGCGCTGCTGCCGACGCTCAACAACATCAAGCGCCTGAAGGGCCCGCAGTTCCTGCACGTGGTCACGAAAAAGGGCCAGGGCTACAAGCTGGCCGAGGCCGATCCCATCCTGTACCACGGCGTGTCCAAGTTCGACCACAAGTCGGGCATCACCGGCGGCAAGTCCGGCGGCAAGCCGACCTACACCCAGGTTTTCGGCGACTGGCTCTGCGACATGGCCGAGCGCGA
>JAEYXO010000010.1 GCA_023431245.1 Pseudomonadota bacterium
GCCTGCAGCGCACGCTCCACATGCGGATAGTCCGCATGCAGGTAGGCGAACACCGGAATACCTTCGCCTGCCGGCCACTGCGGTACGGCATGCCCGGTGGACAGCGCCTGCAGGCCCAGATAGTCGGCGGGGTCACGGGCGCCGTAGGGATCGAGTTCTGGCACCCCCGAGAAAAATTTCACGGCATGGTCAAAAATGCCGTGGATGGCGGAAAGGCGTTCGGCCGCGGGCAGCTGCGAATTGATCGCCTCCAGCACGCGGCGGTCGCTGTCGGCAAGGCGTGCCGGCGGCACCGCGGCCCAGGGCCGCATGTTCGGCGTTGGTGCCACCGCCGGCGGCACGTTGAAGGGGCTGCCGATCACGGCGCGCGCAACGCCGGGGCCGCGCGCGGCCAGCAGCGCCGTCGGCGCATGGTCGGCAATCACCAGGTCGGCGCCGGTGGCACGGATCAGCGAACGCCAGGCCTTGAGCATCGCACCCAGCATCGGCGGCTCGAGGTAACCGTAACGCATCAGGATTTCGGAGTAATTCAGCGGCGGCTCCTGCAGGCCGCCGTAGGTGTTCAGGCACAGCGGCGCCTGGTGCAGCATGACCGGCAGGTCACCGAGGGCCTGCGCCGCGCCGCTGATTTCGCGGGCCGCCACATGCAGCACATGGCCGCGTTCCAGCAGCCGGGGCACCAGCCCGAGAAAGGGGCCGAGATGGCCAAAGCCGGTGCCCAGTTCCCAGGCCAGCAGTATGCGGCTCATGCCGCGGTTCCCGCCGCCGCGGCTTCAATTCGCTGCACCGCGCGTTCGGTCAGGACGGCGGCCGGCTCGCTGCCGTGCCGTCGTGCCAGTGCGTGTGCGCCCTGCGCAAATGCGGGCTCATCCAGCAGGCGGCGCAGCGCGCCGGTGAAATCCGGCGCCGCCGTTTCCGGATGCACCGTCAGCCCTGCACCGAGTTTCCCGACATTGCGCGCGAGCAGGTACTGCTCCAGCTGCGCCGGCAACAGCAGCAGCGGCTTGCCGGCGCGCAAGGTGGCGGTCACCGTTCCCAGGCCGCTGTGGCAGACGACGGCATCACATTCCGCGGCCGTCGCCGGCATGTCGACATGCCCGGCAGTGAACGACAGGCGCGGACCGCTGTGCTTCGCAAGCAGATCCGGCCGGCCGCCGGACAGGTTGACGACACAGCGCGCGCCGCAGGCGGACAGCGCGGCGAGGCAGCCGTCAATGTGCGGATAGTCCTGGCGCAGATAGGCAAACAGCCGCGGCCCGTCCCCTTCGGGCCACTCCACCCGCCGGCTGCCGCTGCGTCCGGCCAGCAGCCCCAGGTAGTTCGCGGCTTCACGGGGCCCGTAGGGGTCAAGTTCGGGAATCCCGACAAACAGCCGGTGGCTGCCCTCGAACAGCTGATGCACCGCAGTCAGCGGCGGATGGGCGGACCGGGCTGCATTGATCGTGTCGGTCACGAGCCTGTCGCTGCCGGCAAGGCGCTCCGGCGGCACCGCCAGCCAGTCGCGCATGTTCGGCGAAGGCGACATCTCGGGGGGCACCGAGAACGCGTTGCCGAAAGTGCAGCGGCGGATGCCGCTCGCGCGCGCGGCCAGCAGCGCCGTGGGCGCGTGGTCCGCAATCAGCAGTTCGGCCGCCGCCAGCTCGAGCAGGTCCTGCCAGCCGCGCAGCAGCGCAGACAGCATCGCGGCATCGATGTAGCCGTAACGCATCAGGATTTCCGCGTAGTTCAGCGGGGGATCGGCCAGGCCGCCATAGTTGCGTGAGCAGGCCGGCGCCGGAAGCAGGCGCACCGGCAATCCCTCGAACACCATCGCCGCGCCGGCAAGGTCACGCACCGCAGCCGTCAGCTCGTGCCCGCGCCGGATCAGCACCTCCGCAATCTGGCGGAAGGCTGAGAGATGCCCGACCCCGGCCCCCAGCTCCCAGGCAAACAGCATGCGGCTCATCGCAGCCGCCCCGCGCGGCGGCGGCGGCCGAGGCCCACGCCGCCGTAACCCTGCCCGCCGTGGGCGTGGCAGATCGCGCAGGCCAGCGCGTCGGCGGCATCCGGGCTGGGATCACCCGGCAACTGCAGCAGCCGCCTGACCATCGCCTGCACCTGCTCCTTGCGCGCCTGGCCGGTGCCTACAACCGCCTGCTTGACCTGCAGCGCGGTGTACTCGGCCACCGGCAATCCGCCCGCCACTGCGGCACAGATTGCGGCGCCGCGGGCCTGGCCCAGCAGCAGCGTGGATTTGGGATTGACGTTGACGAAGACCTGCTCGATCGCCGCGCACTGGGGGTGATAGCCGGCGATGACTTCCTGCAGGCCTTCGAGCAGGACCTTCAGGCGCTCGGGCAGTTCGCCCTCGCCGCTGCGGATGCAGCCGCTGGCGACATAGGCCAGTTTCTGGCCGCTCTGTTCGATGATCCCGAAGCCGGTGACGCGCAGTCCGGGGTCGATGCCGAGGATGCGGAGCGTCGCCGCGCTCAAGCGGGCTCGTCGAGGACCGCGGTGGTGTAAACCTCCTGCACGTCGTCGACGGCCTCGAGCGCGTCCAGGAGTTTCTGCATGCGCTGGGCATCGTCGCCGGTCAGCGCGTTTTCGGTGGTCGGCTTCATCGTGACTTCCGCCAGCTCCGGTTTGAAGCCGGCCTTCTCCAGCGCCGCGCGCACGGCGGAAAAATCCGCCGGACCGGTGATGACCTCGATGCTGCCGTCGTCGTGGGTGACGACGTCTTCGGCGCCGGCCTCGATCGCCGCGTCCATCAGCTTGCCTTCGTCGGTGCCGGGCGCGAACAGCATCTGGCCGCAGTGCTTGAACAGGAAGGCGACGGAACCGTCGGTGCCGAGGTTGCCGCCATGCTTGGTGAAGGCGTGGCGCACGTCGGCGACGGTGCGGGTGCGGTTGTCGGTCATGCAGTCGACCATCACCGCGGCGCCGCCGATGCCGTAACCCTCGTAGCGGATTTCCTCGTAATTGACGCCCTCGAGGTCGCCGGTGCCGCGCTTGATCGCGCGCTCGACGTTGTCCTTGGGCATGTTGTTGTCGTAGGCCTTGTCCATCGCCAGCCGCAGCCGCGGGTTGCTGCCGGGGTCGCCGCCGCCAAGCCGCGCGGCAACGGTGATTTCCTTGATCAGGCGCGTGAAAATCTTGCCCCGCTTGGCGTCCTGGCGACCCTTGCGGTGCTGGATGTTCGCCCACTTCGAATGTCCGGCCATGGCGCTTGCTGATCCCTGCTGATAACCCGTTAGAATGGCTGAAATTTTATCATAGCGAATTCCCGGGACCCGCCATGGCCGCTCCGCTGCTCGTCGCCAAATCCGACCACGAACTCCACCTGCTGCCGGGACTCGCCAACCGCCATGGCCTGATCGCCGGCGCCACCGGCACCGGCAAAACGGTCACCCTGCAGCGCATCGCCGAACAGTTCTCCAAGGCCGGCGTGCCGGTGTTCATGGCTGACGTCAAGGGCGACCTTGCGGGGCTGTCGCAGAAGGGGGAGCCCAAGCCGAAGATCGAGGAACGCGTCAGGCAGCTGGGCGTGACCGACTTCAGCTATGAAGCCTGCCCGGTGGTGTTCTGGGACGCTTACGGCGACCAGGGCCATCCGGTGCGCACAACGATCTCGGAGCTGGGCCCGCTGCTGCTGGCGCGCCTGCTCAACCTGAACGACACCCAGCAGGGCGTGCTGACGCTGGTGTTCAAGATAGCCGATGACCACGGCCTGCTGCTGCTCGACCTCAAGGACCTGCGCGCGATGCTGCAGTTCGTGGGCGACAACGCGAAGCAGTTCACCACGCAGTACGGCAACATCTCGGCGGCGTCGATCGGCGCGATCCAGCGCGGCCTGCTCGGAATCGAACAGCAGGGCGGCGACAGGTTCTTCGCCGAGCCGGCGCTCAACATCCAGGACCTGATGCAGACCGACAGCAGGGGGCGCGGGATCATCAACATCCTCGCCGCCGACAAGCTGATGAGTTCGCCGAAACTCTATGCCACTTTCCTGTTGTGGATGCTCTCCGAGCTGTTCGAGCAGCTGCCCGAGGTCGGCGACCCCGACAAGCCGAAGCTGGTGTTTTTCTTTGACGAGGCGCACCTGCTGTTCAGCGACGCACCGCAGGCACTGCTTGAAAAAATCGAACAGGTCGTGCGCCTGATCCGCTCCAAGGGCGTCGGTGTCTATTTCGTCACCCAGAACCCGCTGGACATCCCAGACACCGTGCTCGGCCAGCTCGGCAACCGCGTGCAGCATGCGCTGCGCGCGTTCACGCCGCGTGACCAGAAGGCGGTCAAGAGCGCGGCAACGACGCTGCGCGCCAATCCGAAACTCGACGTCGAGGCCGCGATCACCGAGCTCGGCGTCGGCGAGGCTCTGGTGTCGCTGCTCGACGAAAAAGGCCGTCCGAACGTGGTTGAACGCGCGCTGGTGCTGCCGCCCGGCAGCCGCCTCGGTGCGGTGACCCCGGAAGAGCGCGCGGCGACCATCAGGGCCTCGCTGCTCGCGGGAGTCTACGACAAGGTCGAGGACCGCGAATCGGCCTACGAGAAACTGGCGCAGCGCGTGCAGGAACAGGCAGCCGCCGAGCCGGCAAAAGGCGGGGCTGCGCCGGCATCGGGCGGCGGCATGTTCGGCGCCCTCGGCGAACTGCTCGGCGGCTCCACCGGCCCGCGCGGCGGAAAACGCGAAGGCGTCGTCGAAATGGCGGCCAAGAGCGCCGCCCGCGCCATCGGCTCCCAGGTCGGCCGCGAAATTTTCCGCGGCGTGCTCGGTTCGATTCTCGGCGGCGGAAAACGCCGCTAGTGTCTGAAGCCGCACTCGCCCGGCGCAGCGCCCTGATCGGCATCGCCTGCGCCTTGGCCGGCTCGGTGGCGTTTTCGCTGAAGCCGGTGCTGGTCAAGGCGGCCTACCAGTACGGCGTCGACACCACCGTGCTGCTGACGCTGCGCATGCTGTTCGCCGCGCCGCTGTTCCTGTTGATGGCCTGGTGGGCGGGGCGCCCCGGAGTCGAACTGACCTGGCGCGAAATGCTCGGCATCACCGCACTGGGATTTCTCGGTTATTACCTCGGCAGTTTTCTGGATCTGGCCGGCCTGCAGTACATCTCGGCCGGTTTCGGACGGCTGATTCTCTACCTGTACCCGACGCTGGTGCTGCTGCTGTCGGCGGCCTTCCTGCAGCAGCCGCTGCAGCGCCGGCAGCTGCTGTCTCTGGGCCTGTCCTATGCCGGCATCGCGCTGGTGTTCAGTGCCGAAGCCCGGCTTGGCGACCGCCTGGATCTCGCCGCGCTGGGAACGCTGCTGGTGTTCTGCAGCGCGGTGACCTATGCCGTCTATCTCGTTGCCGGCAGCCGGCTCGTGCACAAGTTCGGTTCGATGCGCTTCACGGCCTACGCTTCGCTGATCGCCACCGGCTTCGTGCTCGCCCACTTCCTCGCGCTGCGCCCGCTCCAGGCGCTGCGGGTCGCGCAGGAGGTCTACGGCATCGTCGCGGTGCTGGCGGTGTTCGCCACGGTGCTGCCGCTGTGGCTGATGGCAGAGGGACTCCGACGCATCGGCGCCAACCAGCTCTCCCTGGTCGGCTGCATCGGACCGCTGGCAACCATGGTTTTTGCCTGGACTTTCCTCGGCGAGACGATCTCGGCGGTGCAGCTCGGCGGCGCCGTGCTGGTGCTCGCCGGCGTGCTGATCATCAGCCTGAAACCGCAGGCTGCGGCAACGATCAGGGGTTAGTCGCGACCCGCGCGCTGCGCTCGCAGTGCTGGAGATAAGCCTGCCCGGAGGGCACGCTCTCCGCGCAGGCCAGCAGCGGCTCAATGTGGCTGTGGCGGTATTTCTGGGCGAATTCCCGGGCGGTATGTCCGCCACGCACACGCACCAGGGGATCGGCACCCGCCTGCAGCAGCAGGCGCACGACGTCGCGGTGCCCCTGGATCGCCGCCATCATCAGCGGCGTGTTGATGTAGGTCAAGCGTTCACTCGCGTCGGCATCGACCCGCGCACCCTTGCCGATCAGGTAGCGCAGGGCCTGCTGGCGGTTGTTGTAGGCGGCGTAGGACAGCGGCGTGTAGCTGTGAGGGACATTCTCGAGGCTGGCGCCGGCTTCGACCAGCAGGCGCACGGCGGCATCATGGCGCGCGGTGGACTGCTCGCTTTCGCCGTAAAAATAGGCGGCCAGCATCAGCGGGGTTTCATTGACGGGCGTGGCTGCGTTGAGGTCGGCGCCGGCGGCGATCAGGTAATTGAGCACACCGATCGAACCGTCACGGGCCGCGAGCGCGATCAGCGGCGCGCCGGCGGAATAAGCCGGCGCAGGCAGGCGGTCATTGATGCCGATGACGCCGCTGTTCACCGCGGCGCGCAGGGACGGCACGTCGTCCTGGGCTATGTGATTGAGTATGGCCTCGGCATCGACGCCGGAGCGGTAATTCCCGCCGACGCCGGCGCAACCGCTGACAATCAGGACCGCGGCCAGGCCGCCAATGGTGCGCGCCATGCGCGCCAGCAAAGTGTTGATCATCACCGGTTTCCTCCTCGCCGCTGTGCAATGCGACGCAGTATAGACCTTAACGCCCCGGGCCAGAACCCCGGGGGGTCAGCATTGTGAGACCGGAACCGGCGCAACCGGTTCAGACGTTGAAGCGGAAATGCATCACGTCGCCGTCCTTCACGACATAGTCCTTGCCTTCCAGCCGCATCTTCCCGGCTTCCTTCGCACCCTGCTCGCCCTTGCCGGCAATAAAGTCTTCGTAGGCAATGACTTCCGCGCGGATGAAACCCTTCTCGAAGTCGGTGTGGATGGCCGCGGCCGCGCGCGGCGCGGTATCTCCGCGGTGGATGGTCCAGGCCCGCACCTCCTTAACGCCGGCGGTGAAATAGGTCTGCAGCCCGAGCAGGGCATAACCCGCGTTGATGACCCGGTCCAGCCCCGGCTCGCTCATGCCCATGTCCTGAAGGAACACCGTCTTGTCGGCGTCGTCCATGTCGGCGATCTCGGCCTCGATCGCGGCGCACACAGCCACCACCGGCGCCTTCTCCTTCGCCCCCAGCGCCTGCACCGCGGCCAGGTGGGGATTGTTGTCAAAACCGCCCTCACGCACATTGGCGACATACATCGTCGGCTTGGCGGTGATCAGGCACAGCGGCCTCAGCACCTCGAGTTCCTCGTCGTAGAGGTCGAGCGCGCGCACCGGCTTCGCCTCGTTCAGCGCGGCCTGGCACTTCTCCAGCACCGCCACCAGCCGCTGCGCCTCCTTGTCGCCGCCGGCGCGCGCCAGCTTCGAGGATTTGGCGAGATGGCGCTCGACCGCGGCCAGGTCCGCCAGCGCCAGTTCGGTGTTGATGGTCTCGATGTCGGACAGCGGATCGATCCTGCCCGCAACGTGCACCACGTTTTCGTCCTCGAAGCAGCGCACGACATGGGCGATGGCATCGGTCTCGCGGATGTTGGCGAGAAACTGGTTGCCTAGGCCCTCGCCCTTGGAGGCGCCCGCCACCAGCCCGGCAATGTCGACGAACTCGACCACCGCCGGCACCACTTTCTCCGGCTTGACGATGGCCGCCAGCGCGGCGAGCCGGGGATCCGGCACCTCGACGATGCCGACGTTGGGCTCGATGGTGCAGAAGGGATAGTTCTCCGCCGCGATGCCGGCCTTGGTCAGCGCGTTGAACAGGGTGGATTTGCCGACATTGGGCAGTCCGACGATGCCGCATTTGAGTGACATGATTCGTGCTTTCGGTGAAAGGTCTAGGGCTTCGGCGCGGGGCCGGAACCGGGTTTGGTGTGCAGCCTGAGCATTGCCGCCTGCATGTCGCCGGCGGCGATCAGCGGCCAGGCCTCGTCGGCGCGCGCCAGCGACTCGTCGATCGCGCGCTGCTCCTCGGCGCGCGGTGCATGCAGCACGTAGTCGACGACTTCCTGCTCGCTCGCCGCCTGCTCCCGCGGATGCCCGATGCCGATGCGCAGGCGCCAGAAGTCCCGCGTGCCGAGCCGCGAGATGATGCTGCGCACGCCGTTGCCCGAGGCGCTGCCGCCGTGCTTGAGCTTGATCCCGCCCGGTGGCAGATCAAGCTCGTCATGGGCCACCAGGATGTCCTGCGGCGCGATCTTGTAGAAATCCGCCAGCGCGCCGACGGCGCGGCCCGACTCGTTCATGTAGGTCGAGGGCTTGAGCAGCCAGACTTCGCTCCCGCTTGCGCCGATGCGCGCCACTTCACCGTGGAACCGCGCCTCGTGGCGCAGCGTCGCGCCGGCGGCGCGCGCGAGCCCGTCGACCCACCAGAAACCGGCGTTGTGGCGGGTCGCTTGGTATTTTTTTACGGGATTTGCCAGACCGACTACAAGTTTCATGCGGCAAAACGCGGGCCGACAGTGCCGGATAATCGCAAGTATTTGTTTATAAACATATTTTTACAAAACAAAACGCCCGCCAGCAAACTGCATGCTGACGGGCGCGGCCAATGGCGCCAGCCGGGGCTGGCCAACATCGTTACTTCTTCTCGGCCGGCTTCTTGTCGCCATCCTTCTTGTCGCCGCCGGCGGCGGCGGCAGCGGCAGCCTCCGGAGCCTGGCCGGTGATTTCGGTGACCGGCGCTGCGGCAACTTCCTCGACCGCGACTTCCCTCGGCACCTGCACCGTGACCACCGCGGGATCGTCCGCTTTCAGCTTGGACAGCGGCTCGACGCCCTTGGGCAGCTTCAGTTCCGAGACGTGGATCGAATGGCCGAGTTCGAGGTCCTTCAGGTCGACCTCGATGTATTCCGGCAGATCATCCGGCAGACACTGGATCTCGAGCTCGTTGATGATGTGCTGGATCACGCCCTTGCCGAGCTTCACGCCGGGCGAAATCTCGGCGTTCATGAAGTGCAGCGGCACTGCCATGTGGATCTTCTTCTTCGGATCGATGCGCTGGAAATCGACGTGCTGCACCTGCTCCTTGAACGGATGCATCTGGAAGTCGCGCAGCAGCACGCGGTCCTTCCTGCCCTCCACCGTCAGGTCAAGAATCGAGGAATGGAAAGCCTCGAGTTTCAGGTGGCGCAGCAGCGCCTTGTGGTCGAACTCGACACTTTGCGCGTCCACACCGGCGCCGTAAATGACGCCCGGAACGCGACCCGTCGCACGCAGGCGGCGGCTCGCACCCTTGCCCTGGCTCGTGCGCGGAAACGCAGTCACTTCAATCTTCATGTTGCTCTCCTGATGATGCGGGCGGTCCGCGACCAGACTGCACCCGCGTTAAAAAGGAAACCGGCAAAACACCGGCTTCCGCTGAAAACCTATTCGACGAACAGCGAGCTGACCGAATCCTCGGCACTGATGCGGCGCATCGTCTCCGCCACCAGCCCCGACACCGTCAGCACGCGGATCTTGCCGCACTGCCGACCCGCCTCGGTCAGCGGGATGGTGTCGGTGACCACGATCTCGTCAAGCGCCGATGCCGCGATGCGCTCCACCGCCGGGCCCGAGAGCACCGGGTGCGTGCAGTACGCCAGCACCTTCTCCGCACCATGCTTCTTCAGCGCGCCAGCCGCCTCGCACAGCGTGTTGGCGGTATCGACCATGTCGTCAACCAGCACGCAGGTGCGTCCCTGCACCTCGCCGATGATGTTCATCACCGTCGACACGTTCGGCCGCGGCCGCCGCTTGTCGATGATCGCAAGGTCCGCCTCCAGCCGTTTCGCCAGCGCCCGCGCCCGCACCACGCCGCCGACGTCCGGCGACACGACCACGAGGTCCTTGAAATTCCGCTTCCAGATGTCGCCGAGCATGATCGGCCCGGAGTAGATGTTGTCCACGGGAATGTCGAAGAATCCCTGGATCTGCTCCGAGTGCAGGTCCATCGTCAGCACGCGGTCGACGCCGACGCTGGTCATCATGTTGGCCACCACCTTGGCCGTGATCGGCACCCGCGCCGAGCTCGGCCGCCGGTCCTGGCGCGCATAACCCATGTAGGGAATGGCCGCGGTCACCCGCCCGGCCGACGCCCGTTTCAGCGCATCGACCATCACCAGCAGTTCCATCAGCGTGTCATTGGTCGGCGCGCACACTGACTGCAGGATGAACACGTCCTTGCCGCGGACGTTTTCGAGGATCTCGACCATCACCTCGCCGTCGCTGAAACGACCGACCTTGGCGCGGCCGATGTGGATGTCGAGATGGCTGACCACCGCCTCCGCGAGCCGCGGATTGGCGTTGCCGGTAAATACCATCAGCCTGTCCAGTGCCACCCCACACCCCCTGCGCCAAGCACGCCACTGCAGCAATCAAGTGGCTGGGGAGGAAGGATTCGAACCTTCGCATGCCGGAATCAAAATCCGGTGCCTTAACCAGCTTGGCGACTCCCCAACCGAAACCCGCAACCGCTCCGGCGCCCCTTCAGCAGGCCGCCGGCACTTCCAATTCAGTCTTCCGCAAAGTCAGCCAGCCCGTGGAGCGGATGCACATCCAGCCCGCGCGCCACGAACCCGCGCATCCCCGGCGGACAGGCCGCCATCGCCCTGCGCGCGCCCGCTTCGTCGGGAAATCCGGCAAAAACACAGGCGCCGGAACCGCTCATCTGCGCCTCCCCGACCGACCGGAGCCAGGCCAGATGCCTGCCGACCTCGGGATACAGCCTGCAAACCAGAGGTTCCAGATCGTTCCCTGCAGGCACGGAAAAGCCTTGTATTTTAACTGCTTCGGAATCCCGTTTCAATTCCGGGTGCCGAAAAATCCCGGCCGTCGCCACCGCCACCGGCGGCACCAGCACCAGATACCAGGCCGGGGCGACGGTCAACGGTTCCAGTGCCTCGCCGATGCCGCCGGCCAGCGCGGTGCGCCCGTAAACAAACACCGGCACATCGGCACCCAGCGGCAGGGCCAGTTCCTGCAAACGCTTGCGCGACAGGCCGGTACCCCACAGGTGGTTCAGCGCCAGCAGGGTGGTCGCGGCATCGGAACTGCCGCCCCCAAGCCCACCGCCGAGCGGCAGGCGCTTGTCGACCCGGATCTCGGCACCGAACCGTGTACCGGTCGCCGTTTTCAGCGCCCGCGCCGCGCGCAGGGTCAGATCCTCGGCCTCGGCGACCCCCGGCAATTCGCGCGATCGCCGTATGAGACCGTCGCTGCGCCGTCGGATCCAGACCGTGTCACCGAAATCAATGAAACGGAACACCGTCTGCAGCAGGTGATAACCATCGGCGCGCCGGCCGGTCACGCGCAGCATCAGGTTGAGTTTTGCCGGCGCCGGAAAACCGCTGCAGCCGGTCATGGCGGCGTCCGCTCGCGCCAGTCATCGATGACCATGCGAATGCGCTGGCCGCCCTGCTCCAGGTCCAGCCGTCGCGGCAATGCGGCCCGTGCAGGATCTTCGGGATAGGCAAACCGCAGGCTCCAGCCGGCCTGCTCCAGGCGGACCAGGCGCCCCCCGGCATCACGCTCGAGAGCCTCGGCGGCAAGGTCCGGCACCGCTTCCCCGCGCACCCAGTGCTGGAGCTGGGCCAGCGGCAGGGCCCAGCCGAGCGCCTGGCGGGTCAGGCCTTCGGCCGAAAACGCGTGATATTCCTGCTGATCCGCGGTGACGAGCGTCGCACCGGCCGCATCACTGCTGATGTACGCCAGCGTGGTCCCCGCCGGGGACATCAGCCAGATTTCATTCAGCGGCATGTCATGGCGCCAGCGAAAGCCGGCCGAAAACGCGCGCCCGTCGGCGCCGGCCAGCACCCGCCCGAGGAGATCGAAAGGTGCGGACCGGGCAGTGCTGCCCGACAACGGCGCGCAGGCGGCGAACAGCAGCGCCGCGGTTGCGGCAAGAACAGCCCTCATTGCGCGGATTGCAGGATGACCGGGGACAGGCGCTTGATCGTGCCCTGGAGCACCTCGTTCTTCGGCTGGCCGCGAAGGGCTTCGGCCCAGACTTTCTGCGCCTCGGCCTGGCGCCCCAGCACCCACAGCACCTCGCCGAGATGGGCGGCGATCTCGGCGTCGGGCCGCATTTCATGGGCGCGCCGCAGGGGCCCCAGCGCCGCCTCGTTCTCGCCGAGGCGGTGGAGCACCCAGCCCAGGCTGTCGAGGATGAAGGGATCGTTGGGCGCCAGCTTGTGCGCGGTCTCGATCAGAACGCGCGCCTCCGGCAGGCGCAGGTTGCGGTCCGCCAGCGTGTAGCCGAGCGCGTTGTAGGCATGGGCGTGGTCCGGCTGCATTTCGATCACGCGCCGCAGGTTGGCCTCGAGCACGTCCAGGCGGTTGACCTTCTCGGCCGCCATCGCATGGTCGTACAGCAGATCGGCACTGTCGGGTGTGCGCGCCACCGCCTCGGCGAGAAAATCGAAGGCCTCCTGGTAGGCCTGCGCCTCGCGCAACAGCGCCGCCTCGGCCAGCGTCAGCTGCATGCGCTGGCGTGCGTCGCCCGGTGCGATGCTGCGCAGATGCTTGCGCGCATCCTCCAGCCGCCCCTGCTTCGCCAGCACCCCGGCATAACGCGCCTGGGCCGGGATGTATTGCGCGCCATGGGTGATGCTCGAGTACCACTTCAGCGCCTCGTCCACGCGCTTCATCTCCTCGTTCACCTGCCCGAGGTACATGCGCACCATGTCCGGATCCTTGGCGCCGATTTCCAGCGCCCGCCGCAGCTGGATGTCGGCCGCCGCATAGTCCTTGGCCTGCATCGACAGCGTCGCAACCGCCATCGCGATCTCGGCGTTGTTCGGGGCCTCGCCGAGCAGGATTCCAAACTGCTTTCGCGCCTCCGGATACCGCTGCGCGCTGACCAGCAGGCGCGCGTAGTTCAGGCGCGCATCGCGGGCGCCCGGTTGCGCCTTCACGAACTCGCCGAGAAACGCGACGGCATCGTCGACCGAGCCGCGCTGCAGCGCCTGCGCCTGGAACAGCGCCGCAAGCTCCCAGCCCGGGCGCAGCTTCAGCGCCTCCCGTGAAGCCTTCAGCGCGGTTGCCACATCATCCGCATTCCACGCCGCCTGCGCCAGCGCAAGGCTGGCCTCCGGCACCTGCGGATAACGGGAGGCCAAGCTGGCGATCAGCCGCTGTATCGCGGCCTTGTCCTTGTGCCCGGACAGCAGCGAGTAGAGCTGCAGGAAATTCTGCCCGGCATTTTCAGGGTCCCCGCTCAGGGATTTCTCGAGGTGGGGCAGCGCGTCATCGAGGCGCGACTGGTTGACCAGCAACGCAATCACGGTCTGCCGCGCGCGCGTTGATTCCGGATCGGCCTGCAGCCACAGCGTGGCCGCCTCCAGTGCCGCGGGCAGGAAGCGCGCATTCCATGCGATCTCGGTGGCGCGGCGCGCAACGCGCGGATCGCGGGTCTCCCGCGCCACTTCAAGGAACGCCGGAACAGCCACATGGGGCTGGCCGCGCTGCGCGGCGATTTCCGCCAGCGTCAGCTTGAACAGGATGGACTCGCTCAGTTCGACGGCGGGCAGCGGCACCTCGCGCTGCTGGGGCGCGCGGGCCACCACCTTGGGC
>JAEYXO010000021.1 GCA_023431245.1 Pseudomonadota bacterium
GGCGTGCGCCACGGCCTGGACCGCAGAAGTTCACGCGAGCCGCTGGGCTGGTTTTATGACCATGTGCATCAGGTGCCCTGGGGGCAGCATGCGGTCGAACGCAACCGGCAACTGGCCGCGCTGGCGCTGGGGCGCGCCGTCAGCGGGCCCGCGCAGTACGGCGTCCGTGCGGAGGGACCTCTGCCCGCGGGACTCGACGGACCGCATGCCGTGCTGCTGCACGCGACCAGTGCGGCGAACAAGCTGTGGCCGGAAACGGACTGGGCCGAACTCGGGACTGTGCTCGCCGCACGCGGGCTGGTCTGTGTGCTGCCCTGGGGCACGCCGGCGGAACGTGAACGCAGTGTAAGTCTGGCCGCACGGATTCCGCGGGCCATGGTGCCGGAGCGGCTGGGCATCGAGGCGCTGGCGCCGCTGCTGGCGCGCGCCCGTATCGTTGTCGGTACCGACACCGGTCTCGCTCATCTCGCCGGTGCGCTGGGTGCGCCGACGATAGGTGTTTATTGCGCCACGGATCCGGCAGCCACCGGACTGTATGCCTGCCGGCAGGCGCGCAACCTCGGCGGGCCCGGTGCCGCGCCTTCCGCGAAAGAGGTTATTGCCGCGGCGCTGGAGTGGCTGGCGTGAGTCCCGCGCGATTCGCGTATTCGCTGCTGTGGTATCTCGCCACGCCGCTGCTGTTGTTGCGCCTGCTGTGGCGCGCGCGGCGGCAACCGGAGTACTTGCGTCATGTGGCGGAGCGTTTCGGCTTTTATCGCGGTGTTTCCGGCGAGGCGCCGTGGATCTGGGTGCATGCGGTGTCGGTCGGCGAGACTCGTGCCGCGGCACCGCTGATTCGCGCACTGCAGGCGCGCCACCGCGGGCACCGCATCCTGCTGACCCACATGACGCCCACCGGCCGCGAAACCGGAGCCGCGCTGTTCGGCGACAGCGTGCTGCAGTGTTATCTGCCCTACGATCAGCCCTGCGCGGCGGCGCGTTTCCTTGAGCGCTTCCGGCCGGTGATGGGCGTGCTGATCGAGACCGAGATCTGGCCCAACCTGATCCACGCTGCAGCGGCGCGGGACATACCCTTGTACCTGGTGAATGCCCGCTTGTCGGCGCGGTCGCAGGCCGGTTACCGCCGCAGCGGTACGCTGGCGCGTGAGGCCTTGCGTGCCCTGACCGGGATCACTGCGCAGACGGAGGAAGATGCCGCCCGGCTGCGCGAACTCGGCGCTGCCGAAGTCACGGTCACCGGCAACCTGAAGTTCGACATCGAAGTGCCGGCGGACCAGGTGGCGGCAGGGCGCGAACTGCGCGCGGGCCTCGGCTCCCGGCCGGTGCTTGTCGCGGCGAGCACCCGTGACGGCGAAGAGGCATTGCTGCTCGATGCCGTGCAGCGCGCGGGACTGGGTGATGCACTTCTGTTGATCGTGCCGCGCCATCCGCAGCGTTTTGACGAGGTGGCCGCGCTGGTGGCCGCGCGCGGATTGCGGATGCAGCGGCGCAGCGCGGGCGGGGCAATTGCCGCGGACACGGCGGTGCTGCTCGGCGACACGCTGGGGGAAATGTATTTTTATTACGCCGCCTGCGATGTGGTGCTGCTCGGCGGCAGTTTCCTGCCGTACGGCGCGCAGAACCTGATCGAGCCTTGCGCGCTGGGCAAGCCGGTGATTCTCGGACCTTCGACCTACAACTTCGCGGAAGCGGCAGATGCGGCCGTCACTGCGGGTGCGGCCCTGCGTACGGCGGATATTGAAGAGGCTTTGCCGCTGGCGCTGCAACTGGTGCGGGATGTGGAGCGTCGCCGGAAGATGGCGCAGGCGGGATTGGCGTTCACTGAATCCTGTCGCGGCGCGACGCAACGGGTAATGCAGTGCCTGCAGTGGCAGGACTAGTTATAAGTATTTGATTTTATTGATATTTTTATTTATCCAGCCAGCTGTTGACGCGTTCCAGATCGGTTTCGCCGAGCTGGCCGGCCGCGGCCTTGAGGCGCAGCAGTGACAGGATGTAGTTGTAACGCGCCTGCGCCAGATCACGCCGTGCGCTGAACAGCTGTTGCTGGGCATTGAGCACGTCGACCTGGGTGCGCACGCCGACTTCCTGGCCGAGGCGCGTTGAATCGAGCGAGCTCTGGTTGGACACCAGCGCGGCTTCCAGCGCGCGCACCTGCGCGATGCCGCTGGTGACGCCGAGGTATCCCTGGCGCGCCGCGAGTTCGGCGCTGCGCCGTGCATTCTCGAGATCCTGGCGCGCGCGGTCTTCATTGGCGATGGCTTCGCGAACGCGTGAACTGATCGCGCCACCCTGGTAGAGCGGGATGGCGAGTTGCAGTCCGACCACCTTGGAACTGGTCTCGGTGCCGGCGCCGCCCTGGGTGCCGGAGCCGGAGGAGGATTCGCTGACCGTGGCGTAGGCATCGAGCGTGGGGTGATGCGCGCCGCGGTTGCGCCGCACGTCGAGCGTGGAGAAGTTCAGGTTCTCCAGGGCGATCCGCACCTGAAGGCTGAGGCTGCGCGCCTGTTCAACCCAGGATTCCATTGACGTCGGGTCCGGGGGCTGCAGCGTGAAGCGTTTGCCGAGCAGGGCAAGGGCGGGCGCCGCGCGTCCGATCAGCTGCTCCAGCGCGCGGTTCCTGACCTCGAGGTCGTTGCGCGCGGCGATTTCCTGGGCGGTGACGAGGTCGTAACGCGCTTGCGCTTCGTGGGTGTCGGTGATGGTCGCGTTGCCGACTTCGAAATTGCGCTTGGCCTGTTCCAGCTGCTGGCCGATTGCTGTTTTCTGCGATTCGGCAAAGGCGACGCTGTCACGCGCCAGCAGCACGTCGAAGTAGGCCTGGGCGACGCGCAGGATCAGGTCCTGGCCGGCGGCAGCGAGCTGGGCGTCTGCCAGTACCACCTGGGTCTTGCCCTGCTCGTAGGCGGCGAAATTCTGCTGGCGGTAGATCGGCTGGGTGATCGA
>JAEYXO010000029.1 GCA_023431245.1 Pseudomonadota bacterium
GCAGCGTCCGCGTGCGGTCCTCCAGGTTGGCCGTGTTGTTGCCGCCCATCGCGTAGCGCGTGATGTGGGCGCCGATTTTCGGCGTCACGAAGGCAAACGCGTTCTGCAGCGGCAGCGACAGGCTGGGATTGAGCACCATCCGCTGGCCGTTGACCAGCGACGGATGGTCAAACGCCGTGTAGCTGCCGAGGAGATCGAAATCCCCGATGCGGGTGCCCAGGCGCTGCGCCGACAGCGTCAGCTGGGGCTGGCGGTTGTAGGGCGCCACCAGCGGTGCCAGCGGGTCGGACTGCAGCGTCTGCCAGCGCTGTGCGAATGCCGAGAAGCTGTAGGTGCCGTCGCCGCCCCAGGTGCCGCCGCGCGCGAGGGTCAGGTCATTGGTCAGGAATACCTGGGAGGTCACGGCAACCTGGGTCGACAGGTCGGTGAAATAGTTGCCGTCGGACACGCGGTTGACGTTGAAGGTGCCGCTCCAGCCGCGGCCCAGGGTCTGCTGGTGTTTGGCGAACAGCCCCCAGCGGTCACGGCTGACCTGCTGGTCGCTGGTGAGGATCTCGGTGCGCGCCTCGCCCTGCCAGTTCGGATTCAGATAACGGAACTCGCCGCCGAGCTGCAGGCCGCGCTTGGTCATGTAGCGCGGGTACAGCGTGGCGTCCATTTCCGGCGCGATGTTCCAGTAGTAGGGAACCGTGAATTCGAAGCCGGTGGTGTTGGAGGTCCGGTAACTTGGCGTCAGGAATCCGGACTTTCGTTCCTGGTGCAGCGAGAACGACAGGTAGGGCGAATAAAAGATGGTCTTGTCGAAGAACACGATGCTGGCATCACGGGCGACGCCGACGTCGCGGCTGCGGTCGATGTCCAGCTGGCGGGCGCGGATGAACCAGGCATCGTTGCCGGGCTCGCAGGTCGTGTAGCTCGCGGTCTGCACGCGGTACTGCCCCGGGCCCTCGAACAGCAGCCGCTCCGCGGTGCCGCGGCCGTCGGTGTCGCCGAAACGCGCGGCAGCACCGCCGGTGCCGCCGCCGGGCGGCGTGCTGACCAGCATGTAGCGGGGCTGTTCCATGAAACCGCGGTCGGTGCCGATTTCGTAGCGCAGCGAATCGCCTTCGATGATTTCGCGGCCCTGTTCGATGCGCACATTGCCCTTGGCCGTCAGCACGTCGGTCGGCGTGTCGTGGCGCATCCAGTCCGCAAAAAAAGCCTGGCCGCGCTTGCGCAGCCGCGCGCTGCCATGGGCTTCGATTTCCCGGTCCTGTATGCCCTGCAGGCGGTCGGCTTCGATGAACAGCGGCGCCTCGTCGGTGTTGTCCGCCGGGATCAGCAGCAGGCTGGGCTGCGATTTGAGTTTCAGCCCCTGTTCCGCCCCGGCCGCCAGCGGCAGTGCGCACAGCACGGCAAGCGCAATCCGGGTTTTTCTGGAGGAGGGCATCGGAGGGGGTGTCAGGCGAGGTGGGGTAAAATCTCACAATTCATTGAATGAAGCAACGCTTGAACCCCTCTCCAGTGGCCGGGCGCGACGAGCGCCTCGAATCGCTCAGCGCATGGCTCTCCGGCCCCCTCGCCGGCGCCGCATTCTCGCTGGCGCCGGCATCCGCCGACGCCAGCTTCCGCCGCTATTTTCGCGTCACATTCTCGGGGGAGACGCGCATCGCGATGGATGCGCCGCCCGGACACGAGGACTGCCGTCCATTCGTCAAGGTCGCGCGGCTGATGGCGGAGGCGGGGCTCCATGTGCCGCAGGTGCTGGCCGCTGACATCGACCGCGGATTCCTGCTGCTGTCCGACCTCGGCGACACCACATACCTGAAGGCGCTGGATGACGCCAATGCCGATGCGCTGTTCGGCGATGCGATCGGCGCACTGGTCGACTGGCAGCGGGCGAGCCGCCCGGGCGTGCTGCCGCCCTATGATCGCGCGCTGCTGCAAAGGGAGATGGACCTTTTCCCGGAGTGGTATGTCGGCCGCCATCTCGGCGCCACGCTGTCGGCCGCACAGCACGAAACCCTGGCCCGCATCACCGGCTTGCTGGCCGACAGCGCGCTGGCGCAGCCGTCCGTTTACGTGCATCGCGATTACATGCCGCGCAACCTGATGCTGTCTTCGCCGAACCCCGGCGTGCTTGATTTCCAGGACGCGGTGTACGGCCCCCTGACCTACGATGTCGCTTCGCTGTTCCGCGACGCGTTCATCAGCTGGCCGGAAGAGCGCGCGCTGGACTGGGTGGTCCGCTACTGGGAGCAGGCGAAACGCGCGGGATTGCCGGTCGACCGGGATTTCGGCGCGTTTTACCGCGCCTTTGAGTGGATGGGACTGCAGCGGCATCTCAAGGTGCTCGGCATCTTCGCGCGCATCCGTTACCGCGACGGCAAGCCCGCCTATCTTGAAGACGCGCCGCGTTTTGTCGGATATGTCCGGGCCGTGTGCGCGCGTTATGCCGTCCTGGCCCCGCTGGCGCAGCTGCTCGACTAACTCGTGCTGCGTCCGCCGCAGGTCGGTTACACCTTCTGAGCCGGGTGGCCGCGGTGAAGGCGATGATCCTGGCGGCGGGGCGCGGCGAGCGGATGCGGCCATTGACCGACCGTGTGCCCAAGGCGTTGCTCCCCGTGGGCGGCCGGCCGCTGATCCTGCGTCTGGTGCAGGCGCTGGCCGATGCCGGCATCCGTGAGCTGGTCATCAATCTGGCCCATCTCGGCGGGCAGATCGCGGACAGGCTCGGTGATGGCGGCCGTTTCGGCGTGCGCATTGCCTATTCGCGCGAAGCGGAGGCCCTGGAGACCGCCGGGGGCATTGCGAATGCCCTGCCCCTGCTCGGAACCGCGCCCTTCATCGCCGTCAATGCCGATGTCTGCACCGACTATGATTTTTCCGGGCTGGTGACCACGGCCCGCCAGTTGCCGCAGCAGGGCGCGCTGGCGCATTTGGTGCTGGTGCCCAACCCGCCGCACCATGCGGCCGGCGATTTTGGATTGTCCGGCGACAGGGTCACGGCGGATGGCGCGCTGCGCCACACCTTCAGCGGCATCGGGGCCTATCAGCCTGCCCTGTTCGCCGGCGTCGCGCCCGGCGCCAGGGCGCGGCTCGCCGATCTGCTGTACGCGGGGATTGCGCAGCGGCAGGTGACCGGGGAGCTTTATCCAGGCTACTGGCAGGATGTCGGCACGCCGGAACGCCTCGCGGAAGCGGATCGCCGGGCGACCGGATGATTTCCCGTCCGGATGCCGCCGGGATCGATGCCGCGCTGGTCCTTGACCCGGCGTGGATCGCGGACCTGCGATCAAACTGGCTGCAGCTGATGGATGCCGCGGTGTGGGACGATCCGGCCATGCAGCGGCTGGGTGATGCGCCGCGGCTGCGCAAGCGGCTGCTCGAACTGGGCGAGCGGCTGAAAAGCCTGGCTGCGGACCGGCACTGGATTCCGCATCCGCGAGAGCGCCTGAAAAGCGCGCTGGCCGCGGCGGCCGGTGTGCGCGAAACGCTGGCTGCCGTGGAAAGTCTGCTGACGGGACTGGCTCCCGGGCCCGACGCAGAACGTTTCCGGGCAGGATTGCAGGGGCTGCGGCAGGCCATTGACGGACTGCTGCCGGCCCGCGAGAACGCCTGGGCGCAGCTTCTGGACGCACAGCTCGGCGACTGAGTCGCGCGGCTATAATCGATCCATGCAGACACTCACTCCACCGGCTGCGGTGTACGCCGCGCGGCGGGCACGGCTGGCGGCACTGCTCGGCGACGGCATCGCGATTGTGCCCACGGCGCCGGAGCGCATCCGCAACCGCGATGCCCACTATCCCTATCGCTACGACAGCTATTTCTATTACCTGACGGGATTCCGCGAGCCGGAAGCCGTGCTGGTGCTGGCCGGTGGCGCGGCCCCGCAGAGCATCCTGTTCTGCCGCGAAAAAAATGCGGAACGCGAGATCTGGGACGGCCATCGCCACGGGCCGGCGGCGGCGCGCGAAATTTTCGCCTTCGACGCGGCTCATCCCGTCGGCGAGCTTGATGCGCGCATGCCCGATCTGCTGGCGGACCGTCCGGCAGTCCATGTCCATCTCGGCGCCGACGCCGCCTGGGATGCGCGGGTGCTGGGCTGGATCAACGCGGTGCGCGGCCGCGCGCGCAGCGGGGTTGCCGCGCCGCAGGACATTCGCGATGTGCGCGTGCTGCTCGACGACATGCGCCTGTTCAAGGACGAACATGAGCTGGGACTGATGCGCCGCGCGGGCGACATCTCGGGCGCCGCCCACCGCCTCGCCATGCAGGCTGCGCGACCGGGCGCCACCGAATACGAAATCGAGGCCGTGCTCCAGCACGAGTTCCGGCGCCGCGGCGCGCAGGCGCCCGCGTACACGCCGATCGTTGCCGGCGGTGCCAACGCCTGCGTGCTGCATTACGTCGAGAACAGCGCGACACTGGCCGACGGCGACCTGCTGCTGATTGACGCCGGCTGCGAGCTTGACGGATATGCATCCGACATCACACGCACCTTCCCGGTCAGCGGCCGCTTCAGCGGCCCGCAGCGCGCGGTCTACGAACTGGTGCTGGCGGCGCAGGCTGCGGCGATTGCCGCCGTGAAGCCGGGCGCGCGCTGGAATGATCCGCATGATGCCGCGGTGCGGGTGCTGGCGCAGGGTTTCATCGATCTCGGACTGCTGCAGGGCGCGCTGGATGGTGTGCTGGAGCAGGAGAGTTACCGCCAGTTCTACATGCACCGCACCGGACACTGGCTGGGACTCGACGTGCATGATGCCGGCGAGTACAAGGTCGGCGGCGCCTGGCGCGAACTGCAGCCGGGAATGGTGCTGACCGTGGAACCCGGCTGTTATATCCGACCGGGACCCGGCGTGCCGGAAACGTTTGCCCATATCGGCGTGCGCATCGAGGATGATGCGCTGGTGACGGCCGGAGGCTGCGAAATCCTCAGCAGCAGCGCGCCGAAAAGCGTTGCCGACATCGAGGCGCTGATGCGCGCCGGCCATGCCTGAATCCGCCGATGTCGTGATTGCCGGCGGCGGGCCGGTGGGCAGCGCACTGGCGCTGGCCCTGCGTGATGGCGGGCGGCGGGTGGTCCTGCTGGAAGCGCGCAGCGGATCCGGCGGCGATGCGCGACCCCTGGCCCTGTCCTACGGCAGCCGCCTGATCCTCGAGCGTCTCGGCGTCTGGGAAGCCCTTGCGGCGACCGCAACCCCGATCCGCAACATCCACGTTTCGCAGCGCGGCGGCTTCGGCCGCGTCGGACTGGATGCCGCCGAAACCGGCGTGCCCGAACTCGGTTATGTCGTCGATTACACGCGCCTGTCGCAGGCGCTGGAACAGGCGGTCATGGAATCCGGAACGGTCTGCCGCCAAGGCGCCCGCGTCCACGCCTGGCAGGGCGGTAATCCGGCCCGGGTCAGTTACGAACTGGGCGGCGTGATGCAGGAGCTTGAGGCCGCGGTGCTGGTGATAGCCGATGGCGGCGCGGTGTCTGACGCGGCGTCGACGGATTACCTGCAATCGGCAGTGACGGCACGCTTGGTGAGTGAGCGCCCGCACAACAACACGGCCTATGAACGGTTCACCCGCGACGGCCCGCTGGCGCTGCTGCCCGACGGCGATGCCTGGGCACTGGTATGGACCACGACACCCGCGTGCGCGCATGAACTGTGTGCGGCGGACGAGTCGGTTTTCCTCGCGGCATTGCAGGAGGCCTTCGGACAGCGTGCCGGCCGTTTCACCGCCGTCGCCGGCCGTGCGAGCCATGCCCTGTACCGGCGGCGGGCAAACGTCACCGCCGAGCACGTGGTGCTGATCGGCAATGCCGCGCAAACGCTGCATCCCGTCGCCGGGCAGGGTTTCAATCTCGGACTGCGCGATGCCTGGGAACTGGCCGGACATGTCCTCGATTCCGCATCCGGCACGCCGGGTTCGGCGGTGTGGCTGCAGGCCTACCGCAACCGCCGTCGCATCGACCGCGGCGGCGGCATCGGATTTACCCACGGCCTGGTCAGCCTGTTTTCCAATGACCTGCTGCCGCTCCGCCTGCTGCGCGGCACGGGGCTTGCTTTGCTCGGCTGTGTGCCGCCGCTGAAACATTTCCTGGCGCGGCGCATGACCTTCGGCGCGCGCGGCTGAGCGGCGACGAATCGTTGTTGCACGGCGGCTTGTCCGCTGATCTGCAGGTGGCTTTCGAGCAATGCGCACTAAAGGTATTCATCGCAAAGCAGATTTTCCGCAGTGGCCGGATCCTGCCGCGCATGCGCGTGGTGCAAACGACACGGCTGCCCAAAAAATAGGCACATTTCCCTTTGCATGCCGCGCCAGTGTGATTACAATGGCGCCCTTTCTCCCGACACCCGCAAAAGAACAACACCGGTGCGCATCGGTTCCCATCAGCTGAAGAACAACCTCATCGTGGCACCGATGGCGGGCGTCACCGATCGCCCCTTCCGCCAGCTGTGCAAGACGATGGGCGCCGGCATGGCGGTGTCGGAGATGGTGGCGAGCAATTCACTGCTCTGGGGTTCGGAAAAAACCCGGCGCCGCGCCAACCACGACGGCGAGGTCGATCCGATTTCGGTGCAGATTGCCGGCGCGGATCCGCAGATGCTGGCGGATGCCGCACGCTACAACGTCGACCAGGGCGCGCAGATCATCGACATCAACATGGGCTGCCCGGCGAAGAAGGTCTGCAACGTGATGGCGGGTTCGGCGCTGCTGAAGGACGAACCGCTGGTCGCGCGCATCCTCGATGCCGTGGTCGGCGCGGTCGACGTGCCGGTGACGCTCAAAATCCGCACCGGCTGGGACCGCGACCACCGCAACGCGCGGATGGTGGCGCGCATCGCCGAAAGCGCCGGCATCCAGGCCCTGGCGATCCATGGCCGCACCCGCGCCTGCGGCTACAGCGGCGAAGCCGAATACGACACCATTGCCGCGGTCAAGGCCGAGATCCGCATCCCGGTGATCGCCAATGGCGACATCACCACGCCGGAGCGCGCGAAACATGTTCTCGATTACACCGGCGCGGACGCCGTGATGATCGGCCGCGCCGCCCAGGGCCGGCCCTGGATGTTCCGTGAAATCACCCATTTCCTGGAAACCGGCCGGCACCTGCCGCCGCCGGCGGTGGAGGAAATCCACCGCGTGCTGCTGGCGCACCTGCAGGACCTGTACGGTTTTTACGGCGAACACACCGGCGTGCGGGTCGCGCGCAAGCACATCTCCTGGTACACCAAGGGCCTGGCCGGATCCGCGGCGTTCCGCCATGGCATGAACCAGCTGCAGACCTGCGCGGAGCAGATCGCGGCCGTGAACGACTTTTTTGCCGAACTTTCGGGTCTGGGCGAGCGCCTGACCTATGTGGAGGAACTTGCAGCATGATGAATGAAACCGAAATGGCCCGTGTCGTGCGCCGGGCGATCGACGGCTACTTCCGCGACCTCGACGGCGAAAAGGCCAGCGGCGTATACGACATGGTCATCGGCAGCGTGGAGAAACCGCTGCTCGAATCGGTGTTGAACAAGGTGCGCGGCAACCAGTCCCACGCCGCCGCGATGCTCGGCATCAACCGCAATACCCTGCGCAAGAAGATCAAGACCTACAACATCAAGTTCTGACCCGATCCGGGCCGCTCCCGCATCGCCGTCAATCACGCAGCCGCATCCATGGCCATCATCAAGCAGGCACTGATCAGCGTTTCCGACAAGGCGGGCGTCGTCGAGTTCGCGCGCGGACTGGCGGGTTTCGGCGTGGCCTTGCTGTCGACCGGCGGCACCGCAAAACTGCTGCGCGATGCCGGACTCGCGGTCACGGAAGTCGCGGAATACACCGGGTTTCCGGAGATGCTCGACGGCCGCGTCAAGACACTGCACCCGAAAATCCACGGCGGATTGCTCGGCCGGCGCGACCTGCCGGAACATGTCGAGGCCATGCGGAAGGCGGGCATCGCCGGCATCGACATGGCGGTGATCAATCTCTATCCCTTTACGCAGACCATCGCGAAGGACGGCTGCACCCTCGCCGACGCGATCGAGAACATCGACATCGGCGGCCCGGCGATGGTGCGCAGCGCGGCGAAGAACCACGAACATGTCGCGGTCGTTACCGATCCGGCGGATTACGCCGCCATCCTCAGGGAAATGACGAGCGCCAGCGGCGCGCTGGGCGCGGAAACCCGGTTCCGGCTGGCGTGCAAGGCCTTTTCGCATACTGCCGCCTACGACGGCGCAATCAGCAATTACCTGACCGCGCTGCAGCCCGACGGCAGGACCGCGGCCTTCCCCGCGCGGCTCAACCTGCAGCTTGAGCAGGTGCAGACGCTGCGTTACGGCGAGAATCCGCATCAGCAGGCCGCGTTCTACCGCGACGCCGTGCCGGCGCCGGGCAGCCTCGCTGCTTATCGCCAGCTGCAGGGCAAGGAACTGTCGTACAACAACATCGCTGATGCCGACGCGGCCTGGGAGTGCGTGAAGACCTTCGACGCGGCCGCCTGCGTGATCGTCAAGCATGCCAATCCCTGCGGGGTGGCTGTCGGGGCGGATGTGGCGGCCGCCTACGACAAGGCCTTCGCCACCGATCCGACTTCCGCCTTCGGCGGCATCATTGCGGTCAACCGCGCGCTGGATGCGGCGACGGCGCAGGCAATTTCGAAGCAGTTCGTCGAAGTGATCATTGCGCCGGAAATTGCGCCGGACGCGCTCGCGGTGTTCGCGCAGAAGGCCAATATCCGCGTGCTGGAAGTGCCGCTCACCGCGGGCG
>JAEYXO010000030.1 GCA_023431245.1 Pseudomonadota bacterium
GGCCCCAGGCGACGCAGGGACGCCATGTGCAGCGCCGTGCCGTATCCCTTGTGGCGGTCAAAACCGTACCCGGGATAGGCGGCATGCAATTCGAGCATGTGCGCGTCGCGCGCCGTCTTGGCCAGTATCGATGCCGCTGAAATGGCGGGCACCAGTGCGTCACCCTGAACAATGGCACGCGCCGGCATCCCGACCGCAGGCACGTGCAGGCCGTCCACCAGGATCGACTCCGGTTGCTGGCGCAGGGCCGCAACCGCGCGCTTCATGGCGAGCAGGCTCGCCTGCAGAATATTGATCGCATCGATTTCCTCCACGCTGGCGCTGGCCACCGCCCAGCAGACCGCGCGGCTCCTGATCTCTTCAGCCAGCGCATCGCGGCGCTTCGCCGTCAGCTTCTTGGAGTCTGCAAGCCCGGCAACGGGTGACGGATCTGCGAGAATCACCGCTGCAGCAAACACCGGCCCGGCAAGAGGCCCCCGTCCCGCCTCGTCGACGCCGCAGACCACTCCGCTCATCGTGCCCCGCCGTCCAGATAGGGCAATATCGCCTCGGCCGCGCGCTCGGCTGCATCATGCCGCAGTTCCGCGGCCATCTGCGCAAAACGCCGTTCAATCGCCTTGCGCCGGTCGTGGTCCCGCAGCAGGTCGATGACCGCTGCCGACAGCGCCTCCGGTGTCGCCGCATCCTGCAGCAGTTCCGGCACCACGAACTCTCCGGCCAGGATATTGGGCAAGCCGACCCAGGGCTGGTAACGCCGGCTGTTCATGATCCACCAGCTGAGCCGCGGCATGCGGTAGGTGATCACCATCGCACGCTGCAGCAGCGCCGCCTCCAGCGTGGCCGTGCCGGAAGCAACGAGCACCACGTCGGCAGCCGCCATCGCCTCGTGCGCATGACCGAACAGCAGCTTGATTTCGAGTTCGCCGCTCTGCCTGCGATAGAGCGCCGCTTCGAACAGTTCGCGCGTCTGCCGGTTGACCAGCGGCACCAGCAGGCGGACATCGGGAAATTCCGCGGCAATCCTTTCCGCTGCGGCAACAAACACGTCGGCAAGACTTTCGAGCTCGCTGATCCGGCTGCCGGGCAGCAAGGCAACCACTGGCGCTCCTGCAGGTATCCGCAAGCCCGCGCGCGCCTCCTCCCGCGAAGGCACACTGGCCAGCATGTCAGCCAGCGGGTGGCCGACGTAACTCACCGGGACACCGGCTTTTTCATAGATCTCCGTCTCGAACGGAAAAACGGTCAGCATCCGCGACACCGATCGCCGGATCTTGCGGATGCGCCCGCCCCGCCAGGCCCAGATGGACGGACTCACATAATGCACGGCGGGAATACCGGCGGCCTTGAGATCACCTTCGAGATCGAGATTGAAGTCCGGGGCATCGATGCCGATGAACACCGCAGGCCGTTCGGCGAGGAAAATGTCCCTCAGGTTGCGACGGATGCCGACGATCTCGCGGTAATGCCGGATAACCTCGACATAGCCGCGCACGGAGAGCTTCTCCATCGGAAACAGCGATTCCACACCGGCGGCAATCATCTGCGGGCCGCCGATACCGGCAAATCGCGCGCCCGGCGACCGTTTTGCCAGGGCCTGCACCAGCGCCCCGCCCAGCAGATCCCCCGAGGGTTCTCCTGCGACGATGCCGATCAGCGGCCCCGCCGATGCATGGTTTGACGGCACGGGAATCAGCGGATGATGCCGCGTCCCGGCGTCGCCAGGAATTCGGCCAGCGTAAGCAGCTCCGGCCGGGTGACGCTTTCGGCGGCAATCCGCCCGCGCGCCTCGTCAAATGACAGGCCTGACTTGTAGAGCGTTTTGTACGCGCGCTTCACCGCGGCAATCGCCTCCGCGGAATGGCCGCGGCGCTTGAGGCCTTCGGCATTGATGCCGTGCGGCTCGGCGGTATTGCCCGACGCCATCACGTACGGCGGCAGATCCTGCAGCAGAATGGTGCCCATCGCCGTGATGCTGTGGGCACCGATGCGGCAGAACTGGTGCACCACCGTGAAACCGCCGAGGATCGCGTGATCGCCGACGTGCACATGCCCCGCAAGCTGCGCGTTGTTCGCGAAGATCGTGTGGCTTCCCACCTGGCAGTCGTGCGCGAGGTGCACATACGCCATGATCCAGTTGTGGCTTCCGACGCGGGTGACACCGGCATCCTGCGCCGTGCCGCGGTTCAGCGTGCAGAACTCGCGGATCGTGTTGTCATCGCCGATCTCGAGGCGGGTCGGTTCGCCCGCATACTTCTTGTCCTGGGGCACTTCCCCGATCGAGCAGAACTGGTAAATGGTGTTGCGTTTGCCGATCCGGGTATGCGCGCCGATCACGACATGCGGGCCGATGCGCGTCGCCTCGCCGATCTCCACATCGGGACCGATCACCGAATACGGCCCCACGGCGACATCCGCGGCCAGCCGCGCCTGCGGGTCGATGATCGCGGTGGGGTGGATACGGGGAGCCATCCGGCAGTCCTCAGGCGGCATTTTCCGGAAGATCGCGCACGGTGCACATCAGTTCCGCTTCCGCCGCCACCGCATCGCCGACCCTCGCTTCGGCAGCGAACTTCCAGATGCCGCGGACATGCCGGGTCAGCCTGACATGCAGGTGCAGCGCATCCCCGGCCGTGACCGGCCGCTTGAAACGCGCATTGTCGATGCCGACGAAATAGTAAATGGACTTGTCATCGGCCTTCGCCCCCATTGTCACAAAGGACAGAATGGCCGCCGCCTGCGCCATCGCCTCGACGATCAGCACGCCCGGCATCACCGGGTGGTGCGGAAAATGGCCGTTGAAGAACGGCTCGTTGATGGTGACGTTTTTCAGCGCGACGATGTCCTTCCCCGCCTCGTATGAAAGCACCCGGTCTATCAGCAGGAAGGGATAACGGTGCGGCAGGTAGCGCAGGACCTCGGTAATGTCCATGCTGTTCATGATTTTCCTTTCTTGCGCAACTGCAGTTGCTGTTCAAGTGCGCGAACCCTGGACGTCAGTTCGCCGAGCTTGCGCAGGCTGGCGGCGTTGCGGCGCCAGTCGCGGTTGCTCTCGAAGGGATAGGCACCGGTGTAGGTGCCGGCCTCGGTGATCGACTTGGTGACCAGGGTATGCGCCGAGATTTCGACATGATCCGCGATCAACAGATGCCCTGCTATGCCCGATGCACCCCCGATGCGGCAATAGCGGCCGATGCGGGAGCTGCCGGCGATACCGACGCAGGCGGCGATCGCGGTATGCGCGCCGATGCGCACGTTGTGCCCGACCTGTATCTGGTTGTCGAGCTTGACGCCCTCCTCGACCACCGTATCGTCTATCGCACCGCGGTCTATCGTCGTGTTGGCGCCGATTTCGACATCATGTCCCACCCGGACGCGGCCGATCTGCGGGACCTTGATCCAGCGTTCATCCTCCATCGCAATGCCGAAGCCATCGGCACCGATCACGGCGCCGGAATGGACGATGACGCGATCGCCGAGGATGCAGTCCCGGTAAATCGTGACATTGGGGTAAATCACACCCTTGGCTCCGATGGACACACCCTCGCCGATGTAACTGCCCGCGCCAATGCTGCAGCCGTCGCCGATCTCGGCATCCGCGCCGATGACGGCGTGGGGCCCGACATGCACGCCTGCTCCCAGCCGTGCCCGGGGGTCTATGACCGCGGCCGGATGGAATCCGGCCTCCGGCGCCTGCAGGGGATTGAACAGCGCGGACACCCTGGCAAAGTAGGCGTAGGGATTCGCGGCAATGATATGCGGCATGTCCAGCTTGCCCCGCAGGGACAGGCCGACGATCACCGCGCCTGCCCGCGTCGCCTTGAGCTGGGCCAGGTAACGCTCGTTGGCAAAAAAGGCGATGGTGTCGGGTGTCGCCGTTTCCAGCGTGGCGACCTGCCGCACCCTCAATCCGGGGTCACCGGCCAGTTCCCCGCCGAAGCGTTCGACTATGTCGCCAAGACTGACTGGCGTGGGCGGCTGGGTGGGCATCGTTCGGACAACATCGGGAATCGGCATCGCGGTACGATGCTGAAAACGGCTATTTGCCGTCCGCCAGCGCTTTCAGCACCTTGTCCGTGATGTCGATCTTCGGGTTGCGGTACACCGCTTCCTGGAAAATGATGTCGTACTTTTCGGCTTCCGCAATCTGCCTGATGATGCGGTTGGCACGCTCGAACAGGGCGCTCAATTCCTGGTTGCGGCGGAGATTCAGGTCCTCGCGGTACTCCCGCTGCATGCGCTGGAAATCCAGCGTCAGGCGCCCGAGTTCCTGCTCCCTGGTGCGGCGCTCGCTCTCGCCCATGGTCAGCGCATCCTTCTCGATCTGCCCCTGGAGGGTCTTGATCTGCGCCTCGCGCCGCTGCAGCTCCTGCGCCCGGGGTGCAAATTCCTTTTCCAGTTGCTTGCTCGCCCGGTCTGCGGGTGCGCTCTCCCGGGTAATGCGTTCCTGGTCGATGAAGCCGATTTTAAGATCGGCGGCAGTCGCTGCTGCTCCAGCGACGAACATCAGGCCCGCCAATCCGCAACTCAGTAATCTCTTCAACATGCTCTCCTTGAACCTCTCCGCAGCGCTATACCTAGAATGCGCCGCCAAACGTGAACTGGAACACCTGCTTCCTGTCATTGCTCTGGGAGTTGAGTGGCGCAGCAACACTCATCTTGATCGGCCCGAAGGGCGAAGACCAGAACAATGACAGTCCGGTGGAATAACGGAAATCCCCGGAATCAAATTTCTCCGAGATCATGCCGGCATCGACAAAACCGCCCAGACGGACCGACTTGTCGTTCTGGAGACCCGGAAACGGAAACAGGAACTCCGCGTTGCCCACTATCCGGTGGCTGCCACCCCGGGGGTCGCCATTCTGGTCCTTGGGCCCGATGGTCGAACTCCGGTAACCACGGACGGAGTTTACACCGCCCGCGAAAAAATTCTTGAAAAACGGCAACGGCCTGTTGTCCAGCCCCTCGCCGTATCCCAGTTCCCCGTTCAGCATCAAGGTGTAGTGGCGCGTAAGCGGGAAATACCGCTGGTACTGGTAGGTTGCCTTGTAATACTTGAGCGATCCGCCGGGAACGGTAATTTCGCCGGTTGCCCGCTGCATCACGCCCTTGGTCGGGTAGATCAGGCTGTCCCGCCCGTCACGCACCCAGCCCGCGGTGGCCAGTATGGCATCGGTCTGCCTGCCGAAGGTTGCGACATAGTCGAGATAAAACAGCGGGCTGTCGGCGAACGTGGTGACCTTGGTCTCCTCGTACGCGAGCCCGTAGTTGATCGTATCCCGTTCCGTGACCGGAATCCCGAAACGGATGCCGGCGCCCGTCGATTTCGAAACATATCGGCCGAGTCCGCCCTCGAAGGCGTCAACTTCCCGGGTATAGATGTCGAAACCCTGGCTGATGCCGTCCACGGTGAAATACGGATCGGTATAGGACAACGCATACACCGTATTGATCCGGCTGGAATTCACCTGTACGGATACATGCTTGCCGGAACCGAAAATGTTCTGCTGCGTGACTGCGCCGGACAGTGTCACGCCCTCGCCGCTGCCGAACCCGGCGCCGAGGAGGATGTTGCCCGTGGGTTTTTCCACCACGGTGAAGTTCACGTCCACCTGGTCGGTGGTGCCCGTCACCGAAGGCGTCTCGACGTTGACCTCGGTGAAGTAGCCGAGCCTGTCGACCCGGCTGCGCGACAGGTTGATCTTGTCACCGGAATACCAGCCGCCTTCCAGCTGGCGCATTTCGCGGCGTATGACTTCGTCCCGCGTCCGGTTGTTCCCGGCAATATTGATGCGGCGCACATACACCCGCCGGCCGGGATCGATGAAAAACGTGAACGCCGCCTGGTTCTTGCTGCGGTCCAGGTCGGGCGCGGCATTGACGTTGGCAAAGGCATAACCGTCATTGCCGAGGCGGTCGCTGATGTTCTTGGTTGACTCGGCTATGCGTGTCCGCGAATAGGTTTCGCCCGGCTTGACGGTGATCAGCTTCAGTATCTCCGCCTCCGGCAGCAGAAGCTCACCGGCAACCTTGACATCCGACACCGTGTACTTCGGACCCTCGGTGATGCTGACGCTGATGAAAATGTCCTTCTTGTCAGGCGATATCGTCACCTGCGTCGAATCGACGCTGAACTCGAGATAACCGCGATCGAGATAGTGCGAGCGCAGCGCCTCGAGGTCTGCCGACAGCTTTTGCCTGGAATACTGGTCATGCTTGCTCCACCATGTCATCCATCCCGGCGTGCGCAGGATGAAGAGGTCGACCAGATCCTTCTCCCGGAATGACTTGGCGCCGACGATGCTGATCTGCCGTATCTTCGCCACTTCGCCTTCGTCAACGCTGAAGTTGATCGACACCCGGTTTCTCTCGAGCGGCGTGATCGTGGTCGTCACTGCGACCGCGTAACGTCCCCGGCTGAGATACTGGCGCTTCAGCTCCTGCTCCGCTCGGTCGAGCAGGGAACGGTCAAAAATGCGTCCGTCGCCGAGACCGATCTGGCGCAGGCTTTTGAGCAGCGCGTCCTTGTCGAACTCCTTCACGCCGACAAAATCGACCTGCGCAATCGACGGACGCTCCTGCAAAGCCACAACGAGGACATTGCCTTCCGCCTCGATCGACACATCCTTGAAGAATCCGGTCCCGAAAAGCGCGCGTATGGCCTGCGCCGCCTTCTCGTCGGTCATCGTCTCCCCGACCTTGACCGGCAGGTAGCTGAAAACGGTTCCGGCCTCGATGCGCTGGATACCCTCGACACGGATGTCTTTGATGACAAAAGGCTCTATCGCCAGTGAGGGAGTCGCCAGAAAGGCCAGGGCTGCAAACAACCAACGCGGGAATGCCATATTTAACTGCCGATCAGGCGATTGATATCGTTGTAAACCGCAAAAGCCATCAAGACGAACAACAGGGTCATGCCGACTTGCTGTCCGACCTCCATGATCCTGTCGGACACCGGTTTGCCGGTGAAAATCTCGACCGAATAATACATCAAGTGCCCTCCGTCCAATAACGGGATCGGCAGCAAATTCAGGACACCGAGACTGATGCTGATCAGCGCGAGAAACAGCAGGTAGGATATCCACCCGTTCTGCGCGGATTGCCCGGCATAGTCCGCAATCGTGATCGGACCACTGAGGTTTTTCATGGAAACTTCACCGGTCACCATCTTGCCGAGCATGCGCAGGCTGAACAGCGCCGTTTCCCAGGTCTTGGCAACCGCCTTCCATACGCTTTCCAGCGGGCCGTAGCTGACATCGGCCATCATGCCTTTCATCAACTCCGGATCCATTTTCGGCGAAGCACCAATGCGCCCGAAACGAAGGCCGCCTTCCTCGATCACGTCCGGTGTCACCGCCAGCGGCGCCAGGTCAATTTCCCCGCGCTGTACGCGGAACTGCAGAGTCTGGCCGGCGGCCGAGCGAACCTTCTGCACGACGGCATCCCAGTTTTCCGGCTGTTCGCCATTGATCGCAACAATCCGGTCACCCTCCTGCAAACCGGCCCGGGCCGCAGCGCCCTGTCCGGTTACGGCACCGATGACAGGCGGCAGCACCAGCCGCTGCCGCAGCAGCCCCAGCGCACCCAGCACGTCGCCTTCGATGTCCCGGGACTCCAGTCCGTCAAATCGCAGTTCCCTCACGACCGTTGTTCCCTGCAGGTCGCGCAATTCAACGGCAACCGCCCTGCGGTCAAGCGCACGCTGCAGGACAACCCAGCGGAAATCCTGCCAGGTTTTCACCGGAGCGCCATCGACGGCAAGCACGGTTTCACCGGCTGCGAAACCGGCCCGGGCGGCAATGCTTGCCGGCGGCGGCTCGGCTACAACAGGAATCAGGCCGGGAATGCCGTGTACGAAAAGTGTCCAGTAGAGCAGGATGGCAGCCGCGAAATTCGCAACCGGCCCGGCAAGCACAATCGCGAAGCGCTGCCACACCGATTTGCGGTTGAAGGCACGCTGCAGTTCATGGGCCGGCACATCCCCTTCCCGCTCGTCGAGCATCTTGACGTAACCGCCCAGCGGGATTGCGGCAAGGACCCATTCGGTGCCGTCCCGCCCGAGGGTCCTGGACCACAGCGGCTTGCCGAAGCCGACCGAAAAGCGGAGCACCTTGACTCCGCAGCGTCGGGCCACCCAGTAATGGCCGAACTCGTGCACAACAACAAGCACGCTGAGCGCCACAATGAAGGCAATGATGGTTAGCATCCAGTCCTCTCCTCAGCCGGCATGGACCAAACGTCCGTCACCCCGTCCGGCGCAGACGGCAAACGCCTCCGTCCGGGCCTCCGCGTCGATCCGTTCCACATCCTCCACCGAATTCACGGCCCGAGCCGGCGTTTTGGCCACCACGGTGTCGATCAGCACCGGAATTTCGGTATAGGCAATCCTGCGCTCCAGGAATTCGGCCACCGCGACCTCGTTGGCCGCATTCAGCGCAACCACCGCCGCATCCCCCGCGCGCAGCGCTTCGTAGGCAAGGCGCAGGCACGGGAAACGCGCAAGGTCCGGCGCCTCAAAACTGAGATTGCCGACCCGCGCCAGGTCGAGGAAATCCGCACCGGAGGCGATGCGATCGGGATGCCCCAGTGCATGCGCGATCGGGGTGCGCATGTCCGGATTGCCCAGTTGCGCAATCACCGAACCGTCGCAGTATTCAACCAGTGAATGCACGACACTTTGCGGATGGATCACGACTTCGATGACCTCGGGCGCCGCCGAGAACAGCCAATGGGCCTCGATCACCTCAAGCCCCTTGTTCATCATCGTCGCGGAATCAACCGAAATCTTGCGTCCCATCACCCAGTTGGGATGAGCAACAGCCTCTTCCGGCGTCACCGCAGCCAGCCTCGCCGGCGCCAGTGTGCGGAACGGCCCGCCGGAGGCCGTCAGCAATATGCGCCGCACGCCGCGATCAACGAGCGATCCGCCATCCGGAGGCGGCAAGGACTGGAAAATCGCATTGTGCTCGCTGTCTATCGGCAGCAATTCGGCACCGCTCGCGCGTACCGCAGACATGAACAGCGCACCTGCTGTCACCAGCGATTCCTTGTTTGCCAGCAGGATTTTCTTGCCCGAGCGTGCCGCGGCAAGCGTGGCCCGCAGCCCCGCGATGCCGACAATGGCTGCGACCACGATGGCCGTCTCGGCGTGCGCCGCAACCCGTTCGAGCGCCGCAACGCCGCTCAGCACTTCGGTCCCGATGCCGGCCGCGCGCAGCCGGGATTGCAGCCTCCCGGCCGCATCCTCATCGAGCAGAACCGCATAACGGGGCTCAAAACGGCAGCACTGCTGGTACAGCAGGTCGACCTGGGACCGGGCCGTCAGTGCAAACACCCTGAACCGCTGCGGGTGTCTTGCCACGACATCCAGTGTGCTGGCGCCGATGCTGCCGGTGGATCCGAGTATGGTCAGATTTTTCATGGCTTCAAAGTCGCTGCAGCAACCACGGCACAACAAGGGCGGCGAGCGGGAGTGTTGCAGTCAAGGCGTCGATGCGATCCAGCACGCCGCCATGGCCCGGCAGCAGCCTGCCGCTGTCCTTGACCCCGGCCTTGCGTTTGATCCAGGACTCGAACAGGTCGCCAAGTATGCTGAGCGGCAGCAGGCATGCGACCAGGAAGATGGCCGCAATCGCAGCCTGCGGTGCCGCGTCGGAAAAACCGAAATGCCATACCGCGGCATGATACACCGCCACCCCGAGTGCGGCCCCGGCCACACCCTCCCAGGTTTTTCCGGGGCTTATCGCGGGGGCAAGTTTGCGCCTTCCCCAGGTGTGCCCGGCAAAATAGGCGGCGATGTCGGCCACCCAAACCACGCCCAGGACTGCCAGCAGCAGCCAGGGCCACTGCTGCAGTCGCACCAGGGCCAGCCAGGTCGGCACGATCAGTATCCAGCCGGTCGCCGCGAGCATGCGCCAGTCGCGAACATGCCAGCCCCGCCACAGCCAAGCCGGTGCCAGCAGGAGCCAGAATGCGACCGCTGCCCCGAAGCTCGCATGATCAAGAAGCGCGGCATTTCCCGCGGGCACGGCCAGCATCGCGATTGCACTTGCCAGCAACGAAGCACAGAAAAATCCGCGCCCCGCGCGCCCGAATCCGGCAAGGGCCGCCCACTCCCAGCCTCCCGCCAGCAGCAACGGCAGCAGCAGCAAGGCCCACCAGAATGAAGGCAGCACGAACATCCCGCCGACAAACAGCGGCA
>JAEYXO010000136.1 GCA_023431245.1 Pseudomonadota bacterium
CTCGATGCACCCGGCCGCGTTCAGCGCTTGATGCGCAAGAACGCGGAGATCGGAAACCGGCTGCCGAAAAAGGAGCTGGCGTCCTACCTCAACCTGTCCCCGGAAACCCTCAGCCGGCTGAAACGCCGCGGCAAAATCTGAGTCTGAGCGCCACCTGCGGCGCGCAGCCCCGTTTGATGCGGCGCAGCAGCGGTCGCCGGATTGCCGCGAACCCGCGCCCGCGGATGCATCGGACTGCTGCAAAATTGACCTGGGTCAATAGCAAAAAAGCCCCCCTCCCCCTATGATGCTTTCCACCCGAAAGCAGCCAATTCCATGCAGTTGAATCAGCCACGATCGCGGGACGGCAGTCCCTGCCGGTGCCGGCGCGGGTTCAACCTCAAGCCCAATCCAATCCACACAACTCCTGTCCCACAGACGGCAAGAACGCGAGGCATCCAGACATGACGACTGAAACACAAACGCAGGCACTGAGTGACGGTGTCGACCTGCTCATCGACGCGCTGAAGCTCAACGGCATCACCAACCTCTACGGCCTGCCGGGCATACCGATCACCGACCTGACGCGCCGCGCGCAGGCCGCAGGCATGCGCATGATCGCCTTCCGCCACGAGCAGAATGCCGGCAATGCCGCGGCAATCGCCGGCTTCCTGACCCAGAAACCGGGCATCTGCCTGACGGTTTCGGCCCCCGGCTTCCTCAACGGCCTGACCGCGCTGGCCAATGCCACGACCAACTGCTTTCCGATGATCCTGATCAGCGGATCGAGCGAGCGCGAGGTGGTCGATCTGCAGCAGGGCGATTACGAGGAAATGGACCAGCTCGCCATCGCCAGGCCGCTGTGCAAGGCCGCCTTCCGCGTGCTGCATGCCGAGGACATCGGTGTCGGTGTCGCGCGCGCGATCCGCGCTGCGGTTTCCGGGCGCCCGGGCGGCGTTTACCTCGATCTGCCGGCCAAGGTCTTCGCGCAGACGATGGAGGCCGAAGCGGGCCGCAAATCGCTGATCAAGGTTGTTGATCCGGCGCCGCGCCAGATCCCGGCGCCCGACGCCGTGCAGCGCGCGCTCCAGCTGCTTGCCGGCGCCAAGCGTCCGCTGATCATCCTCGGCAAGGGGGCCGCTTACGCCCAGGCCGACACCGAGATCCGCACCCTGATCGAAAAAACCAAAATTCCCTACCTGCCGATGTCGATGGCCAAGGGCCTGCTGCCCGACACCCACGAACAGTCGGCGGCGGCGGCGCGCTCCTACGTGCTGCCCGAAGCCGACGTGGTTCTGATGATCGGCGCAAGGCTCAACTGGCTGCTGTCGCACGGCAAGGGCAAGACCTGGGGCGGCAAGGACGCCAAGGCCTGGGGCGGACAGAAATTCATCCAGATCGATATTTCCCCGCAGGAAGCGGACAGCAATGTGCCGATCGACGCCCCGGTGGTCGGTGACATCGGCTCCTGTGTCGCCGCGCTGTTCGACGGCATCAACGCCGCCGGCTCGGGCTGGCCGCAGCCCTCTGCCGACTGGCTGGGTGCCATCTCGGACCGCAAGAGCTACAACATCGCCAAGATGGCCGAGACCCTGGCCAAGAACCCGACGCCGATGAACTTCCACAGCGCGCTGAACGTGGTGCGCGACATCATCAAGGCCAATCCCGACGCCATGCTGGTCAACGAGGGCGCCAATGCGCTCGATTTCACCCGCAGCATCGTCGACATGTACAAGCCGCGCAAGCGCATTGACGTCGGCACCTGGGGCGTGATGGGCATCGGCATGGGTTTTGCCGTCGCCGCCGCCGTGGAAACCGGCCTGCCGGTCATCGCGGTCGAGGGTGACAGCGCCTTCGGCTTCTCCGGCATGGAAGTGGAAACCATCTGCCGCTACAAACTGCCAGTCTGCGTGGTGGTGTTCAACAACAACGGCGTATACAAGGGCACTGACGTCAATCCGTCCGGCGGACCCGACGTCGCCCCCACGGTGTTCATCAAAGGCGCGCGCTACGACAAGCTGATGGAAGCATTCGGCGGCGCCGGGGTGCACGCAACGACGCCGGCTGAACTGCGCAAGGCCATGGAGGAGGCGGTTCGCTCACGCAAACCGACTTTGATCAATGCCGTCATCGACGAGACTGCCGGCACCGAGAGCGGGCGCATCACCAGCCTCAATCCGAAGAGCGCGAAGAAGTAATCCGGCGCACCTCCCTCGCCTGACGACGGCCGTCCGCACAACCCGCGGGCGGCCGTTTCATCTGGCAAACACGAAACCGTCCGCAGCAGGGAAAAAGCCGGCGCCAGGCACAAAAAAACCGCGGCCGGCAGGCCGCGGTTTTTTCAGGGCACCCGGGATCAGGCGATGCTCTTGCGCAGTGCCGCCATCCCTCTGCCGATGAAGGGCCACACCAGCATCAGCACGCCCAGCCCCATGATGCTGCCCACCAGCCAGTTCGAGAAGAATATCCGCACATCCCCCTGGGAAATCAGCATCGCCTGGCGGAAGGCGTCTTCGGCCTGGTCGCCCAGGACCAGCGCCAGCACCAGCGGCGCCAGCGGATAGGACAGCTTCTTGAAGGCGTAACCGAGAACGCCGAAGAACAGCATGAACCAGATGTCGAGCATCGCATTGTTGACCGTGTAGGCGCCGATCGCGCAGATCACGATGATCACCGGCGCCACGATCGAGAAGGGAATGCGCAGGATCGCCGCGAACAGGGGCACGCAGGTCAGGACGATGATCAGGCCGACGACGTTGCCAAGGTACATGCTGGCAATGAGGCCCCAGACAAAATCCTTCTGCTCGACGAACAGCAGCGGCCCGGGCTGCAGCCCCCAGATCAGCAGGCCTCCGAGCAGCACCGCCGCAGTGGGCGATCCCGGTATGCCCAGGGACAGCATCGGCAGCAGCGCCGCGGTGCCGGCCGCATGAGCCGCTGTTTCCGGTGCAACGATGCCTTCCTGCACGCCGTTGCCGAATTTCGGGCCGTCCGGCGACATCCGCTTGGCAATGCCGTAACTCATGAACGATGCCGGGGTCGCGCCCCCCGGCGTGATGCCCATCCAGCAGCCGATGATGCAGCTGCGCAGCGAGGTCATCCAGAATTTCGGCAGCTTTTTCCAGGTTTCGAACACGATGCGCGTGTTGATTTTCGCGCTGCGCCCCTGGAAGGACAGGCCTTCCTCCATCGACAGCAGGATCTCGCCGATGCCGAACAGGCCGATCACCGCGATCAGGAAATCGAAGCCGCGCATCAGTTCATGCCAGCCGAAGATGAGGCGCAGCTGGCCGGTCACCGTGTCAATGCCGACCGCGGCGAGGCCGAAACCGAGCATCATCGCCGCGATGATCTTGAACGGCGGTTCCTTGCCCATGCCGATGAAGCTGCAGAAGGTCAGGAAAAACACCGAAAAGAATTCCGGCGGACCGAACTGCAGTGCGAATTTCGCGACCAGCGGCGCCAGGAAGGTGATCATGACCACCGCAAACAGCGCGCCGATGAAGGAGGACGTGAAAGCCGTGGTCAGCGCCTCGCCCGCCTTGCCCTGCTGCGCCATCGGATAGCCGTCAAAGGTGGTCGCCACCGACCACGGTTCACCGGGAATGTTGAACAGGATCGAGGTGATGGCGCCGCCGAACAGCGCCCCCCAGTAGATGCAGGACAGCATGATGACCGCCGAGGTCGGCGGCATCGTGAAGGTGAGCGGGAGCAGGATCGCGATGCCGTTGGCGCCGCCGAGTCCGGGGAGCACGCCGATCAGCACGCC
>JAEYXO010000176.1 GCA_023431245.1 Pseudomonadota bacterium
CGGCTGCTCCGGCCCCCGCTCCTGCCGCCGCACCGGCGGCCCCGCCGCCGGCAAAACCTGCTCCCCGGCCCGCCGCAGCCCAAGCCGCCGCCGCGCCCGCCCCGGCCGCCCCCGCAGTGGTCGACGAGGCCGCATTCGGCAAGGCGCATGCCAGTCCGTCGGTGCGCCGTTTCGCGCGTGAACTGGGTGTCGACCTCGGCCGCGTCAGCGGCAGCGGACCCAAGGGCCGCGTGCTGACGGAGGACGTGCAGGCCTATGTCAAGGGCGAGCTGTCGAAGCCGCGCGGAGCCGCGGGCGGCGGTCCCGGCTTCAACCTGCCGCCGCTGCAGCCCGTGGATTTTGCGAAGTTCGGCCCGGTGACGGAGCAGCCGCTGTCGCGCATCAAGAAACTCTCCGGCGGCTTCCTGCACCGCAACTGGGTCGGCATTCCGCATGTCACCCAGCAGGACGAAGCCGACATCACCGAGCTCGAAGCCTTCCGCAAGGCCCAGGCCGACGAGGCGAAGAAAAGCGGCATCAAGTTCACGATGCTCGGCTTCCTGATGAAGGCTTCGGTGGTCGCGCTGAAACAGTTCCCGGAATTCAACGCCTCGCTGTCCGCCGACGGCGAAAAGCTGGTCCTGAAGAACTACTTCCACATCGGCGTCGCCGTCGACACGCCGAACGGGCTGGTGGTGCCGGTGATCCGCGACGTCGACAAGAAGGGCCTGCTCGAAATCGCGAAGGAACTGGGCGATGTCAGCGAACGCATGCGGGCGGGCAAGATATCCCCGGCCGACCTGCAGGGCGGCTGTTTCTCGATTTCCAGCCTTGGCGGCATCGGCGGCACCTTCTTCACGCCGATCATCAACGCGCCGGAAGTGGCCATTCTCGGCGTCGGCAAGGCGGCGATGAAACCGGTGTGGAACGGCAAGGACTTCACGCCGCGGCTGATGCTGCCGCTGTCGCTGTCCTACGATCACCGGGTGATCGACGGCGCGCTCGGCGCGCGTTTCTGCAGCTACCTGTCAACGGTGCTGTCCGACATCAGGAGACTGGTGCTGTAGCGATGAGTGATGATTGATGAGCACGGAGCAGTGATGGGTCACCGGGCTGTCCGGCAGTTCGTTCATCGTTCATCGTTCACCGCTCCGCGCTGTTTTTGATGTCCCCCATCGGCATCCTCGGCGGCACCTTCGACCCGATCCACTTCGGCCACCTGCGCCTGGCGCAGGAAGTGGCCGACCAGCTGCGGCTGGCCGAGGTGCGTTTCATCCCCGGCGGCACGCCGCCGCACCGCGCGGCGCCGGCAACGCCCGCCGCCGACCGCCTGGCGATGGTCCGTCTCGCCGTCGCCGGCAACGCGCTGTTCACGGTGGACGCCCGCGAGACATCTTCAACTGCGCCGGCGTACACCGTCGACACGCTGACCGCGCTGCGTGCCGAAGCCGGCAGCGCGCAGTCGCTGGTGCTGATCCTCGGCGCCGACGCCTTTCTCGACCTCGCGACCTGGAGCCGCTGGCACCGCCTGTTTGAGCTGGCGCATATCGCCGTCGCCTATCGCCCGGGTTTCCCGGTGGACACCTGGCAGTCGCGGATGCCGCAGCCGCTGGCAGCGGAGTACAACACGCGGCTGATGCACCAGCCGTTCTCGGTGCATGTGGCGCCGGCCGGCGGCATCGTGGTGCTGCCGATCGCCGAACTGAACATCTCGGCGACGATGATCCGCGAGTCGCTGCGCCGGGGGCGCAATCCGCGGTATTTGCTGCCCGACAGCATTTATCAATATATTCAAGAACATATGCTGTATAGTGAGAATTGATGGGACCCGAAAAACTGACCAAAATAGCCGTCGCCGCGCTCGAGGACATCAAGGGCCGCGACATCGTTGCATTCAATGTCAAGAAGATGACTGCGCTGTTCGACAAGGTCATCATCGCCAGCGGCGATTCCAACCGGCAGGTGCGCGCGCTGGCCGGCAATGTCTGCGAGGAAGTCAAGAAAGCCGGCGGCAAGGTCTACAGCACCGAGGGCGAGCAGACCGGCGAATGGGTGCTGGTCGACCTGGGCGCGGTGGTCGTCCATGTCATGCAGCCGGCGATCCGCCAGTACTACAACCTCGAGGAAATCTGGGGCACGCCGCAGCGTCCCGCCGCGCGCAAGACCCCGGCGCGGAAAACGGCGGCCACCGCAGGCACGGCCCGCCGCAAGGCGCGGTGAAACTCCACGTCCTTGCCGTCGGCCATCGCATGCCGGCCTGGGTGACCGAGGGATTCCTCGAATACTCGAAGCGCATGCCGCGCGAGATGCCGCTGCTGCTGAAGGAACTGAAGCCGGCGCCGCGCAGCGCCGCCGCCGGCGATCTGCCGCGCTGGCTGGAAGACGAGGCCGGACGCATCAATGCGGCCCTGCCGGCCGGCGCGCTGCGCGTCGTGCTCGACGAGCGCGGCCGCAGTTTCCCCACCCGCGATCTGGCCGGCCACCTTGAGCGCTGGCGCCGCGACGGCCGCGATCCGGCTTTCGTCTTCGGCGGCGCCGACGGGCTGGCGCCCGCCCTCAAACAGTCGGCCGACCTCCTGTGGTCGCTGTCGCCGCTGACGCTGCCGCACGGGCTGGTCCGGGTCATCCTTGCCGAGCAGCTCTACCGGGCCGCGTCGCTGCTGACCAACCATCCCTATCACCGGGACTAGGTGTACGATGTCCGACCGTTTTGTCTATCTCGCCTCGCGCAGCCCCCGCCGCCGCGAGTTGCTGCGCCAGATCGGCGTAGCCTTCGAAGTTTTCCAGCTGCGCGAAGCCGCACAGCGCCGCGCCGACATCGACGAAACGCCCCTCGCCGGCGAAGCGCCGGATGCCTATGTGCTGCGGGTGGCGCGCGACAAGGCGCAGGCCGCAGCGGCGATGATCGCCGCCCGTCGCGTGGCGCCGCACCCGGTGCTCGCCGCGGATACCACGGTGGTCCTTGATGACGCGATACTCGGCAAACCGGCGGATGGCGCCGACGCCGCGCGCATGCTCGGACTGCTGTCCGGGCGGGCGCACCGCGTGCTGACCGCGGTTGCCGTGGCGCGCGGGGAGACCACCGACACCCGGCTGTCGGCGTCGCAGGTGTGGTTCCGCGCGCTCGCCGCCGACGAGATCCGCCGCTACGTCGCCACCGGCGAACCCCATGACAAGGCCGGCGCCTACGCGGTGCAGGGCCGCGCCGCCGCCTTCATCACGCGGATCGAGGGCAGCTATTCCGGCATCATGGGCCTGCCGCTCGCCGAAACCGCGGAGCTGCTGCGAATCCACGGCATACTCCTGCCATGAGCGAAGACATCCTGATCAACGTCACGCCGCAGGAAACCCGGGTCGCCGTGATCGAGCACGGCGTCACCCAGGAACTGCACATCGAACGCGCGTCCTCGCGCGGCTTCGTCGGCAACATCTACATGGGCAAGGTGGTGCGCGTGCTGCCCGGCATGCAGTCGGCCTTTGTCGACATCGGCGGCGAACGCGCGGCCTTCCTGCATGTCGCCGACATCTGGGGCAACCGCGTCAACGGCGAGCCGGGCATGCCGATCGAGAAGCTGCTCAACGAGGGGCAGAACCTGATGGTGCAGGTGGTCAAGGATCCGATCGGCACCAAGGGCGCGCGGCTGTCGACGCAGATCAGCATCGCCGGCCGCCTGCTGGTCTACCTGCCCCAGGAATCGCACATCGGCATCTCCCAGCGCATCGGCGACGAGGAGGAGCGGGTCCATCTGCGCGAAAAGCTGCAGCACCTGCTGCCGCCGGAGGAAAAGGGCGGCTTCATCATCCGCACGATGGCCGAGGCGGCTTCGGACCGGGAGCTGGCCTCCGATGTCGAGTACCTGCGCAAGCTGTGGCATGACATCCAGGCGCAGGCGCGCACGGCGCAGTCGCTGGCCCTGCTCTACCAGGATCTGAACCTGGCGCTGCGCGTGCTGCGCGATTTCGCGCACGAGGATACCGGCCGCATCCATGTCGATTCCCGCGAAACGCACCAGGCGATGCTGCAGTTCGCGGGGCAGTTCACCCCCAACGTGGTGGCCCGGCTGACGCATTACCAGGGCGAACGCCCGCTGTTCGACCTGCACAACGTCGAGGACGACATCGAGCGCGCGCTGGCGCGGCGCGTCGATCTCAAGTCCGGCGGCTACCTGATCATCGACCAGACCGAGGCGCTGACCACGGTCGACGTCAACACCGGCGGCTTCGTCGGCGGCCGCACCTTCGACGACACGATCTTCAAGACCAATCTCGAGGCGGCGCAGGTCATCGCCCGCCAGCTGCGGCTGCGCAACCTCGGCGGCATCATCATCATCG
>JAEYXO010000179.1 GCA_023431245.1 Pseudomonadota bacterium
ACCGAGCAGGCGATACAGAAGGAGCTCGATGCGGTGGCGCGGGGACGCACGACGCTGGTCATTGCGCACCGCCTGTCGACGGTGATGGACGCCGACGAAATCCTGGTGCTGGACCACGGCCGCATCGTCGAACGCGGCAGCCACGCGGCGCTGCTGGCGCAGGGCGGCGCCTATGCCCAGATGTGGGCGCTGCAGCAGCAGGAAAAACAGGAGCAGGCGCGGCGCGGGCCGGATCCGGTCAAGCCGGCGGCGTGAAGGTGACGATCATGCGGGTGCCGCGGCCCCCGGTGCCGGCGCCAGCGGCCACGGTCGCGCCGTGGCCCTGGGCGATCTCGCGGACGATCGCCAGCCCCAGTCCGCAGCCTTCCGGCGATCCGCCCGGCATCCGGTAGAAACGTTCGAACACCTTTTCCCGCTCTTCCGGCGGGATGCCCGGGCCGTCGTCCTCGACTTCCAGCACCGTGCCGCCGGGCTCGCTGCGCACACGCACCGTGACCCGTCCGCCGGCGGGCGTGTACTGGATCGCATTGTCGACCAGGTTGCCGAGCAGTTCGTGGATCAGGAAGGGATCGGCACTGATGGTCGATGCGGCCGAACTGTCGTCGAATCCGAGATCGATGTTGCGGGCGAGCGCGCGCGGCACCCATGCCCCGGTGGTTTCCTTCGCCAGCGCCGACAATTCGACCGGCTGGCGCATCACGCTGCGATGTGATCCCGGCTCGGCGCGCGCCAGGGTCAGCAGTTGCTGGACAAGGCGGGCGGCATGGTCGGCGGCGGTGTGCAGCTGCTGCAGCGTGGCGGACAGTTCGCCGTCGCGCGCCTGGCGCATGGCCAATTCGGCCTGTGCCTTCAGGGCGGCCACCGGCGTCCGCAGCTGGTGGGCCGCATCGGCGATGAAGCGCTGCTGCGCGGCCAGCGCTGCGCTCAGCCGCTCGAGCAGGCCGTTCATCGCGCGCACCAGGGGCTGCACTTCGGCCGGCGCCGCGGATTCATCGATGGGACTCAGGTCCACGTGGGAGCGGTTTTCGATCTCCCGGCGCACTCCGGTCAGTGCACTCAGGCCGAGGCCGATGCCGAACCAGATGGTCAGCGTCGACAGCAGCACCAGGATGCCCTGGGGGATCATCATCCGCGTGAGGATCTGCCGGGTGAAATCGTCGCGCAGCGTGGTGCGTTCCGCGACCTGGATCAGGATCGCGCCCCTGCCCGAGCCCGGCAGCACCGGCACGCGCAGCGACACCGCGCGCACCGCCTCGTTGCGGTAGACCGCGTTGTAATAGACGACACGGTCTTCCATCCGGTCTCCGGGAGGATCCGGCAGATCGGGGTCGCCGGTGATGTATTCGCCGTCGGGGCCGTTGGCACGGTAATAAAAGCGGCCCTGTTCGCCGGAGATCAGCATCTCGATCACCGGCTGCGGCAGATCGAGGTAGAGCCGATCGCCGGATTCACGCACGTTGCGCCCGAGGTCGAGCGCGGTGTCGAGCAGCGCCCGGTCGTAGTTCAGGTTGACGAAACCCTTGGCGACTCCGTGGTCGATCAGCGTGCTGATGATCCACAGCGCGACCAGCGGGCCGCTGACCCACAGCAGCAGCCGGCGGCGCAGCGTGCGTGCCCTGGAATTCATTTCAGCGGCTGGCCGCGTGCCGGCGAAGGACATGGCAGGCGGCGGTGTTTCCGGGGCGGATTCTAGTCATGCGCGGCTTTTTCCAGCAGGTACCCGAGGCCGCGGATGGTGCGCACGTTGACGCCCGCGGGTTCGAGTTTTTTGCGCAGGCGGTGCACGTAGACCTCGATCGCATTGGCGCCGACTTCCTCGCCCCAGCCGTAGAGCTGCTCGGCGAGCTGTTCCTTGTTCACCACGCGGCCTGCGCGCAGCATCAGCACTTCCAGGACACCGAGTTCCCGCGCCGACAGTTCGAGCGGCGCGCCCTTGATGGTGGCGCGCCGCCCCGCGGTGTCGAGCGCGAGATCGCCATGGACGAGTTCGGCGCCGCCGCCGGACTGGCCGCGGCGGATCAATGCCCGCACGCGCGCTTCGAGCTCGGGCAGGTCGTACGGTTTGGTCAGGTAGTCGTCCGCGCCGAGATCGAGGCCCTTGACGCGGTCCTCCAGCGCGTCGCGCGCCGTCAGCATCAGCACCGGTGTTTTCGAGCCCCTGCGCCGCATGCGGCGGAGGACTTCGTAGCCGTCCAGCCGCGGCAGGCCGATGTCGAGAATGACCGCGTCATAGTGCTGGGCAGCCAGCATGTGATCGGCCTGCTCGCCGGAAGCGGCGTGGTCGACGGCGTAATCGGAGCCTTTCAGTGCGGTGATCAGCCCGTCGGCAAGTATCGGATGGTCTTCAACGATCAGCAGGCGCATGGTGTTCGTGGTTTGCGGTGGTGGGGGAACCGGCGGACATCATACTGGCTCCCGGCCTTCCGGTTATCCGTCCGGGGTTGTCGGGGTGTCTGTAAGTCTGACGTAAGCGAAGCTGCTTATTGTCGGGTGCGTAACCAGTCCGGCTGTCCGCGGACGGCCGGAATCCGTTTCGAGTTGTCGCTTTACGTTGTTTGAGTCTGTTGATGTTGCTGGTTTTTTCCTCCTCGGAGGCCCGGTAACTGCAGTCACCTGTGCTGAGCGGGTGATCTGTAGGGCCTCTTTAAGCTCCGCCGGGACGACCCACACAGTTCCGAGCGGAGTTTTTTTTGTCCTGTTCCGCCCCGCGGATTGCGGTGCAATCCCGCTGCACAGCCTTTAAACCTGTTGAAAAATACGATGTAACACTGTATTTTTACAGGGGATTTTAATAAAACTACCGGGGAGGGCTGGAGTTGATGCGAGGGTTGGTCACGATCCTGATCGCCGTCCTGGCGCTTGCGCCGGTGCCCGGCGAGGCCCGGGATCGCACCCAGAACAAGGTCAAGGCGGCGGTTGCCGGCCGTGACAGCGCCCCGGAACTGAAGTCTTCGGCCGCGCTGGTGATCGACCAGACCGGGGGCCGCCCCCTGTTTGCCAAGAACACCGGCAGCGTGATGCCGATTGCGTCCATCACCAAGCTGATGACGGCCATGGTGGTGCTGGATGCCGGCCTGCCTCTCAACGAGCAGATCGTCATCACCGAGGCGGACAAGGACCTGATCAAGGGAACGCGGTCGCGGCTGCGCATCGGCACCGCACTGACCCGCCGCGACCTGATGCAGCTGGCGCTGATGGCCTCCGAGAATCGCGCTGCGGAGGCGCTGACCCGGGTGTACCCCGGCGGCACCCGCGGCTTTGTGGCGGCGATGAACCAGAAGGCCATCGAGTTGGGCATGTGGCAGACCCGTTTTGTCGATGGCACCGGGCTGTCCAGCGACAATGTCTCGACCGCCCAGGATCTGACCAAAATGGTCGCCGCCGCCTACGGGTATCCGCTGATCCGTGAATTCACCACCGACACCGGCACCTCGATCCGCCTCGCCAACGGCCAGGTGATGAATTACCGCAATTCCAACCGGCTGGTGAACAATTCCGGATGGCAGATCGGCTTGTCCAAGACCGGCTATATCTCCGAGGCCGGGCGCTGCCTGGTGATGCAGGCGAAAATTGCCGGAAAACCGGTGATCATCGTGCTCCTCGATTCCTGGGGCAAACTCACGCGCATCGGCGATGCCAACCGCATCAAGCGGTGGATGGAAACCCGCTACGCCGCCAACTCCCCGGGCTGAGCACGGCCCGCAAGCCTGCCGGAGCAATGCCGCCGCTGTCCCTTGTTGACCTGCAGCCGTCCGCGGGATCGTTCCTCGAGGATGTGCTGTCCGGGCTCGGCAGCGCCCCCAAGGCGCTGTCGCCGAAATATTTCTATGATGCCCGGGGCAGCCGGCTGTTCGAGGCGATCTGCGAGCTGCCCGAGTACTATCCCACCCGCACCGAACTGGCGCTGACCCGCGATTGCGCCGGGGAGATTGCCGCGGCCGTCGGCGGGGGCAGCCTGCTGATCGAGTTTGGCAGTGGCGCCGGCATCAAGACCGGCCTGCTGCTGCAGGCCCTGCGTCCCGCCGCCTATGTGCCGGTGGACATCGCCATGGACGCCCTGAAAGACTCGGCGGGCCGTCTCGCCGCGGAGTTTCCGCAGCTGCCGGTCATCGCCGTCTGCGCCGATTACATGCAGCCCCTCGAGGTGCCGGCGCTCGCCGAAATCAGCGCGCCGCGCCTGATCTATTTCCCCGGTTCAACCATCGGCAACCTGACCCCGGCGGAAGCGCTGGTTTTCCTGCAGCGCGCGCGGGAGCTCGCGGGCCGCGGCGGCGCGATGCTCGTTGGTGTCGACCTGAAAAAGGATCCCCGGCGGCTGCATGCCGCCTACAACGACGCCCAGGGCGTCACCGCGGAGTTCAACCTCAACCTGCTGCGCCGGATCAACCGCGAGCTGGCGGCCGATTTCGATCTCGACTGCTTCCGCCATGTCGCGTTCTACAACGCCGTTGCCGGGCGCATCGAAATGCATCTGGAAAGCGTTTGCGCGCAGACGGTGACCGTCAGCGGCCGCAGTTTTGCCTTCGCCGCCGGCGAACGCCTGCATACCGAAAACTCCTGCAAGTATTCGGTTGCCGAGTTCCGCCGCCTGGCGCAGTCCGCCGGCTACCGCGCGGAAGCGGTGTGGGTGGATGCGGAGGAGCTGTTCTCGCTGCATCTGCTCCGGGGCTGAGCTTCACGATGCGGAACACCTGGGGCTGCTGCGGCAGCTGCTATCCTGAAGTCACAGCTAAATCTCGGCAATCGCCGGTCACAGTGCGGAATCCAGGGCGGTCTGCAGCGGCCGCGGTGATACCATCGGTGCGTAGCCGCTTCCGCCGATGGCCATATATCTCACGCTGGTACTGATCGTCCTCAACCACGTCGCCTTCGGCGGCAGCCGGGTGGTGGTGTCGCTGTTCGCGCTGGAATCCGGCGCGACACAGATGCAGGT
>JAEYXO010000249.1 GCA_023431245.1 Pseudomonadota bacterium
CGGCCACCGCCGCCGGATCCTCGAGCAGGCGCTCGCGCCAGCGTTCGATGCGGTGCAGCCGCGCGGTCTCCGCGGCGGAAGTCGAGCGGAAACCGTCGAGTTTTTCGCGGATCGGCGCCGGGTCGACTTGGCGCATCAGCTTGCCGATGTACTGCAGCTGGCGGCGGCGCGCGCCGTGGGCGCGCAGCTTGCGCGCCTCGGCCACCGCCGCGCGCAGGTTTTCCGGCAGGTCGATGCCGGCCAGCTGCTGGTCGTTGAGTTCGACCAGCTCGGCACCGATGTCCTGCAGCGCGGTCATGTCGCGCTTGCGCTGGCTTTTGCTCGGCAGATCGTCGAATTCGGGAGTGTCTTCCACGGCGGGCAGTGTCAAAAATGAAGCTGTTATGATAACGCCCTTTCAGCGCCCGATCGTCAGCGGCGCCCCGCAAAACCATGGCATCACGACCCGAATCCAGGCCTTTTTCCCATGACCGGGCTGCGCTGCAGCAGCTGGTCAGTGACGCACTCGACTATGCCCGCAGCCGCGGCGCGACCGCTGCCGACGCCGAGGCCAGCGAAGGCTACGGCCAGACCGTCACTGCGCGCCAGGGCGAAGTCGAAACCATCGAATACAACCGCGACAAGGGCATCGGCGTCAGTGTCTATATCGGCAAGCAGCGCGGCCATGCTTCGAGCTCTGACTTTTCGCCGCAGGCGGTGCGCGACACCGTCGACGCCGCGCTGGCGATCGCCAAGTACACCGCTTCCGACGACTGCGCAGGTCTTGCCGACCCCGACACGCTGGCCCGCGAATTCCCGGACCTCGACCTGATCCATCCCTGGGACATGCCGGTGGAGCGCGCGATCGAAATGGCGAAGGCCTGCGAGGCGGCCGGTTTTGCCGTCGACAAGCGCGTCAGCAATTCCGAAGGCGCGAGCGTGTCCACCCAGCAGTCGCATTTCATCTACGGCAACACCCACGGTTTCCTCGCAGGTTACCCGAGCTCGCGCCACAGCATCTGGTGCGCGCTGATCGCCGGCAAGGGCGACGGCATGCAGCGCGACGACTGGTACGAAACCGCGCGCGACCCCGCCGACCTGCCGGCGCCGGAATTCATCGGCCGCAAGGCCGGCGAACGCGCGGTGGCGCGGCTGAAGGCGCGCAAGATCGCGACGCGGCAGGTGCCGGTGCTGTTCGAATCCGGCGTCTCCGCCAGCCTGATGGGGCATTTCGTGTCGGCGGTTTCCGGCGGCAGCCTCTACCGCAAATCCTCCTTCCTGCCCGACAGCCTCGGCAAGGCGGTGTTCGCGCCGATCGTACAGATGCGCGATTTGCCGCTGATCCCCAAGGGCATCGCCAGCGGTGCCTTCGACGAAGAGGGCGTGGCGACGCAGACCCGTGACATCGTCAGGGACGGCGTGGTGCAGGGTTATTTCCTCGCCACCTATTCCGGGCGCAAGCTCGGCATGAAATCCACCGGCAACGCCGGCGGCAACCACAACCTGGTCATGCAGGACACCGGCGAGGACTTCGCCGCGCTGCTGAAAAAAATGGGCACCGGCCTGCTGGTCACTGAACTGATGGGGCAGGGTGTCAATGCGGTCACCGGCGATTACTCGCGCGGCGCCGCCGGTTTCTGGGTCGAGAACGGCGTGATCGCCTATCCGGTGCAGGAGATCACCATCGCCGGCAACCTGAAGGACATCTACAAGAACATCGTCGCCATCGGCAGCGATGTATCGCGGCGCAGCTCGCGCCAGTGCGGTTCCATCCTGGTCGAGGGCATGACCCTCGCCGGGACTTGAAAATATCGTTTATAATCAAATACTTATGTAACGTTATCGCGGAGGATCCATGCAGCGGCGTTCATTCCTGAAAAAGGCGGGGCTGGGTCTTGCGGCCGGCACGGTGGCGGCGCCGGCGATCGTGCGCGCGCAGCCGACCATCCAGTGGCGGCTGGCCTCGAGTTTCCCGAAAAGCCTCGACACCTTGTACGGCGCCGCCGAAATCCTTTCGCGCCGTGTCGCCGAGGGCAGCGACGGCAAATTCCAGATCCGCGTGTTCGCCGCCGGTGAAATCGTGCCGGGCCTGCAGGTGCTCGATGCGGTGCAGAACGGCACCGTGCAATGCGGCCACACCGCGCCCTATTACTACATCGGCAAGGATCCGGCCTTCGCCTTCGCCACCGCGATGCCCTTCGGCCTCAATGCGCGCCAGCAGAACGCCTGGATGTATTACGGCGGTGGTTTGGAAGCGATGGCCGCGCTGTTCAAGGAATACGGCTGCGTGCAGTTCCCCACCGGCAACACCGGCGTGCAGATGGGCGGCTGGTACCGCAAGGAGATCAAATCGCTGGCGGACCTCAAGGGTCTCAAGATGCGCGTCGCCGGACTCGCCGGACAGGTGCTGGCGAAACTGGGCGTCGTCGGCCAGCAGCTGGCTGGCGGAGAAATCTACCAGGCCCTCGAACGCGGCACTATCGATGCCGCCGAGTGGGTCGGCCCCTACGACGACGAGAAGCTCGGCTTCCAGAAAGTCGCGAAGTACTACTACTACCCCGGCTGGTGGGAAGGCGGGCCGCAGCTGTCGGCCATCGTCAATATCAAGCAGTGGGAGGCGCTGCCCAAGCATTACCGGTCGATTTTCGAATCAGCCTGCGCCGAGGCCAATGTGCACATGCTGGCGCACTACGACGCGAAGAATCCCGAGGCCCTGAAAAAACTCGTTGCCGGCGGCGCGCAGCTGCGCCAGTTCCCGAAACCGGTGATGGAGGCCGCGCAGAAGGCGGCCTTCGAGATCTACGACGAGGCCGCGAAAAAAAGCGCGCACTTCCGCCGCATCTACGCGCAGTGGCTCAAGTTCCGCAGCGACCAGTTCCTGTGGTTCCGCGTCGCCGAGATGAGTTACGACAACTTCACCTTCACCAG
>JAEYXO010000287.1 GCA_023431245.1 Pseudomonadota bacterium
AACATAAGGTCTTTCGTATTAAAGGAATTTTGGCCCATCCCGGTGCCGTCCGGGGCGCCAGTATGATAACCTACACCGCCTCCCTTTTTAACGGTTTTTTCACTCTGGCAATGGCCATCCAGCTCGATGATGTACGGCGTGCCGCACACTTGGCGCGCATCGCGGTCGATGACGCGGAAGCCGGCGCCGCGCTGGCCCAGCTGACCCGGGTGTTCGGCCTGATCGAGCAGATGCAGGCCGTCGATGTGTCGGGCATCGAGCCGATGGCGCATGCCCAGGACCTGGTGCTGCGCCTGCGCGCGGACGAGGTCACCGAGGCTGATCGCCGCGAGCGGTTCCAGGCGGTTGCCCCGGAAGTCGAGTCCGGCCTCTACCTGGTGCCGAAAGTGATCGAATAACGGAAGCCCGGCGCGGCCATGTGCCGGGCCGACCTGCTGCAATGTCCAACGCCACTCTCAAAGAATTGTCTGCCCGGCTTGCTGCCGGCGCCTGTTCCAGCGTCGAACTGACGCAGGATTATCTCAATAAAATCAATGTATTGGGTAAAGACCTGGGGTGCTTCATCACGGTCGATGAGGCGCGCAGCCTGGCCCAGGCCAGGGCTGCCGATGCGCGGCGCAGTGCCGGCAATGCCGGGCCGCTGACCGGGGTGCCGCTGGCGCACAAGGACATCTTCTGCGCCGAAGGCTGGCTGACCACCTGCGCGTCGCGGATGCTGTCGAATTTTGTGTCGCCATACGATGCGCATGTGGTCGAGCGCTGCAATGCGGCCGGCATGGTCACGCTGGGCAAGACCAACATGGACGAGTTCGCGATGGGCTCGTCGAACGAGACCTCGTACTACGGCCCGGTGCGCAATCCCTGGAACCGCGACACGGTGCCCGGCGGCAGTTCCGGTGGTTCCGCCGCGGCAGTGGCGGCGCGGCTGGCCCCTGCGGCCACCGGCACCGACACCGGCGGCTCGATCCGCCAGCCGGCCGCGCTGACCGGCATCTGCGGCCTGAAGCCGACCTACGGGCTGGTGTCGCGCTACGGCATGATCGCCTTCGCCTCCAGCCTCGACCAGGCGGGGCCGATGGCGCGCACGGCCGAGGACCTCGGGCTGCTGCTGAACGTGATGGCGGGCCATGATCCGCGCGACTCGACCAGCCTCGAGCGGCCCGCGGAGGACTACAACCGCAACCTGGCGCAGCCGGTGAAGGGCTTGCGCATCGGCCTGCCCAGGGAGTTTTTCGCCGACGGCCTGTCCGCCGATGTGCGACGCGCGGTCGACGGGGCGGTTGCGGAATACCGCAAACTCGGCGCCACGGTGGTCGAGGTCAGCCTGCCCAACATGGGGCTGTCGGTGCCGGTGTATTACGTGCTGGCGCCGGCGGAAGCCTCGAGCAACCTGTCGCGCTTCGACGGCGTCCGTTACGGCCATCGCGCCGCTGAATACGGCGACCTGCTCGACATGTACAAACGCAGCCGCGCCGAGGGTTTCGGCGCCGAGGTCAAGCGCCGCATCCTGATCGGCACCTACGTGCTGTCGCACGGCTATTACGATGCCTACTACATCCGCGCGCAGAAACTGCGCCGGCTGATCGCACAGGATTTTGTCGAAGCCTTCAAACAATGTGATGTGATTATGGGTCCGACCAGCCCGACCACGGCGTTCAAGCTCGGCGAAAAAAGTTCTGATCCGGTGCAGATGTATCTGTCCGACATCTACACCATCGCGGTGAACCTGGCGGGCCTGCCCGGCATGTCGATTCCCTGCGGCTTCGACGGCGGTGGTCTGCCGGTCGGACTGCAGATCATCGGTAACTATTTCGACGAGGCGCGCATGCTCAATGTCGCCCACCAGTACCAGCTGGCGACCGACTGGCACCAGAGGGCGCCGGCTGGCGCCCAGTGATGAGCGATGAATGATGAGTGATGAACTGAAAACCATCATGGCTAAAGTGCATCCGTCGCGGGGTGATGTACGATGAAGTGGGAGGTCGTCATCGGTCTTGAGACCCACGCGCAGCTGTCGACGGTGTCGAAGATTTTTTCGGGTGCATCGACGGCTTTTGGTGCCGAGCCCAACACCCAGGCCTGCGGCGTCGACATCGCGCTGCCGGGCGTGCTGCCGGTGCTCAACGCCGGCGCCGTCGAGCGAGCGATCCGTTTCGGGCTCGCGGTCGGGGCAAACATCAATTCCCCATCGATATTTGCGCGCAAGAATTATTTCTACCCCGACCTCCCCAAGGGCTACCAGATCAGCCAGTACGAGCGGCCGATCGTCGAAGGCGGCACGATCACGATCCAGGTGGGCGAAACCGAAAAGACGGTGCGGCTGACCCGCGCCCACCTCGAGGAGGATGCCGGCAAGTCGCTGCACGAGGATTTCCGCGGCCGCACCGGCATCGACCTCAACCGCGCCGGCACGCCGCTGCTGGAAATCGTTTCCGAGCCGGACATGCGTTCGGCGGAGGAGGCCGTGGCTTACGCGAAGGCGCTGCACACGCTGGTGCGCTGGATCGATGTCTGTGACGGCAACATGCAGGAAGGTTCCTTCCGCTGCGACGCCAACGTGTCGGTGCGTCCGGCGGGCAGCGAAAAACTGGGCACGCGCCGCGAAATCAAGAACCTGAACAGTTTCCGCTTCCTGCAGCAGGCAATCGAATACGAGGTGCGCTGGCAGATCGGCGAGCTCGAGGACGGCCGCGCGATCCAGCAGGCGACGGTGCTGTTCGATCCGGATACCGGCGAGACGCGGATGATGCGCACCAAGGAAGATGCGCATGACTACCGCTACTTCCCGGATCCCGACCTGCTGCCGCTGGAGGTGACCGCGGAACAGCTGGCCGCAGTCCGCGCGGCGATGCCGGTGCTGCCGCAACTGCGCCGCGAGCAGTTCTGCGCGCAGTACGGGCTGACGCCTTACGATGCCGGCCTGCTGACCGCAAGCCGCGAGCTGGCCGACTATTTCAGCACGGCTGCAGCCGGTGCCGATGCGAAAACCGGAAAGTTGTGCGCCAACTGGATCAGCGGGGCGCTGAGCGCGCGCCTGAACGAGGAGGCGCTGGACATCGGCCGGAGCCGTGTCCCGGCAAAACAGCTGCGCGGACTGGTCGACCGCATCGCCGACGGCACGCTATCCGGCAAGATGGCCAGGGATGTATTCGACGCGATGTGGGCGGGCGAGGGT
>JAEYXO010000063.1 GCA_023431245.1 Pseudomonadota bacterium
CGTCATCGAGCACGTCGAGTTCCAGCGAGCGCAGCGGCGCGTTGACTTCGCGCAGCATGCGCCCGAGGTTGCCCAGCCCCCCGCTTTCCGCATGCAGGTTCACCGTCTCGGCATCGGCCAGCATCACTGCGCCGTCGTTGATGCTGACCCGCTGCTGGCGGAAAAACACCTCGGCGGCGCGTGCCAGCAGCCCGCTGTCGCAGCCCTCGAGCAGGCCACGCAGGATGACTTCGACGGTATGGTGGATGAACGGCGGCGGCACCGCGACATCATCCCGGAACAGGCCGCTGTAGAAGGCCTCGAGCGTCGGCACGGCCAGCAGCTGGCCGCGGAAACGCAGCATCACGCGGTAGTTCTCCCGGGCATCCGGGTCGGCCAGCGCATCGATTTCGGCGTCACCGACGGGACGGCGCGGTGCCTCCAGCAGCGATTCATGCAGATGACGCTCCGCCGCGCAGGACTCCGCCACCGGCGCCAGCTCGGGACGCGCGTAATAAAGACGAAGATAATCGTCGGTGACGAGCAGGCGCCCGTCGGGCGCCCGATCGAGCAGGTGATAGCCGCAGCGCTGCCAGAAATCCATGATGAATGCCCGATCCTGCGGGCATTATGCCACGGCAGCGGCAGCGCCCCGCCCTGCGGGCGCAAAAACTCAGCGCTCGTTCAGCACAAGACCGGCCTCGAGCGCCACAGCGGCCTCGAAAGCATCATCCAGTTCGGATTCGCCGGCATCATCCTCGAAATCGAGATCCCAGTCGTCGCGATCCATGTCCATTCTTCATATCCCGGGTTTCCGGCGGCCACCGCAGCCTGGCGCAGGCACGGCCCCGCAAGCCGCGGATGACCGGCAACAACCGGCCTTCTTCCGTGACTGGCCGGCTGATGATGCACCGGGCACATTAAACATTCGTGACGGCCGGATGCCGCATCCGGATTGGGCAACGGAAAGGACGCCGCTCGCTGCACCGGCGGAACCGATGGACAGTCAGGCGCACTGATGAATGATAATGTCATGATCCCCATGACCCCCGCTGCCGTGCCGGGGCGGAACCGGAATACCCGATGATCCCTGACAAAAAGCTGCTCTTGCGCCGCCTGTGCTGCAGTTACCTTCTTGCGGCAGCAATCCAGACCCTCGCATTGATGCTGCTGGTGGCCGTGTATGCGCCGATGCTCCTGCCCACAACCACCCCTGCGGCAGGCGGCGCGCCCCATCAAACGGCATACACAGCCGCTTTTTTCTGGCTGACACCGCTGACAACAGCCGTCTTGACCGCGCGAGGCTTTGGCATCACCCATGTCCTCAGCCTGGGGGTATTCGTGGCCAGTCTCGTTCTGGCCTGCCGTCGTTTTGCATCGTTCCGCAGGACCATCGCCGGCCTGCGAATTGCACTGGTCCTGGTACTGCTGGCCGTCACGCTGACCATTTCCCCTGCCGCCTTCAGCCTGGCGATATTCGCCCTTGTGTTCTCGTGGAGCCTGCTCAGCCCCTTTCCGAAGACCGCCCCGCGTCTCAGGATACCCGCCCTTGTGCTGGCAACCGCCGCGGCAGCACTTGTCGCCTGGGACATCCGGCAGGGCCATGACTGCTCCATTCCCGGCATCGCAAGCGGTGCAAAAGAAATGATGAGTGCGTCCGACCACCACACCATACCGGTCTGCCGCCTCGATTTCGGGACAGGACGCTGGGAATTCGCGGTCACATCGCACAACTATTACAACTGCCGTTCGATCACCGGAGAACCCGGAAATCTGCTGGCCGGCGGCGGAAGCGGACTACCGGTCTGCCGTGCCTACCATGATCTGCGATGAGCCCGGGGCAACTGCTTTCGAGGTCGCATCCGGACACTGCAATGCCACCCGAAACACGGACATACACAACAGCCGCGGAGTTGCCTCGATCAGGAGGCCGCAAAACCGAAGCGGATCAAGGCATTGCGCAGCGGCGGCCAATCGAAAATCCGGTTCGCCGCGTTATAATCCGCGCGGGCCCCGGTAGCTCAGTGGATAGAGCGGCCCCCTCCTAAGGGGCAGGTCGGACGTTCGATTCGTCTCCGGGGCGCCAAAAACAGGCACACAAGGAACTGGCGCTGAAATGGCCCTGATTGCATGCCCTGGGTGCGCAAAGGAATTCAGCGATGAAGCGGCCGCATGTCCGCATTGCGCTCAACCGGTGACAGGCAGCCCCATGGCAACCCAGGCTTCAGGCAGGGAATGGAAAATCGTCCGCCTGATCGGCGGCCTGCTGATAGCGACCGGTATCGTGGCTTGGGCTGGCAGCTCCACTGACGCCGGAATGGTTTTTCTCCTCGGCTGCGCCATTTACCTGGGCGGAAGATTCGGTGACTGGTGGATGCGACGTACATGAGCCTGCTGCTCGGCTGTATCGCAGATGACTTCACCGGCGGCACCGACCTTGCCAGCACGCTTTCGGCGGAAGGCATGCGCACGGTGCAGAGTATCGGCGTGCCGGACGCCGCCATTGCCGATGCCGATGCCCTCGTCATTGCGCTGAAATCGCGCACCGCGCCGCCTGCGGCGGCGGTTGCCGAATCGCTGGCCGCATTGCGCTGGCTGCGCACCCGCGGCTGCCGCCAGTATTTCTTCAAGTACTGCTCGACCTTCGACTCCACACCCGTCGGCAACATCGGCC
>JAEYXO010000044.1 GCA_023431245.1 Pseudomonadota bacterium
TCGACAGGGCGATCACTTCGGCGGAGGACGGGATCGCCGGCAGGCCGAGGCGGGTGGCGACTTCGCCGTCGTGGGCGACGCCGTGGCCGGCCAGCGCCGGATCCTGGGGACGCAGCCAGACCGGGAAACCGAAGGTCGCCGCGTATTCCAGCGCGTGCATCAGTACCTGGTTGTTGGCAAAAGGCGCCTCCGCCTGCGAGAACGCCACGCAGCCCGCATCGCGCAGCTCCGCCATTTCAGTGAGGCGTTCGCCCTTGAGGCCGATCGTCAGCGCGCCCACCGGGTAGACATGCGCCTGGTTCAGGTTCTTGGCGCGGAACTTGAGCATTTCCACCAGCCCCGGCTCGTCGAGCGCGGGGTCGGTGTCGGGCGGGCAGGCGAGGCTGGTGACGCCGCCGGCGATCGCCGCCTCCATTTCCGACTCCAGGGTGGCCATGTATTCATAACCCGGCTCGCGCAGGCGCACGGCGAGATCGACCAGCCCCGGGCAGACGATTTTCCCGGTCGCGTCGATGACGCGGTTGGCGCTGAATCCCGCGGGCGCGTCACCGACGGCGACCACCTTGCCCGCCGCGACATAGAGGTCGCGCGCGGTGTCAACGCCGTTTTTGGGGTCGACCAGGCGGCCGGATTTGATGTGGATCTTCATCGCTGTCCCCCTGCAAGGAGGCTCATGACGGCCATGCGGATGGCGATGCCGAAGGTGACCTGCGGCAGGATCACCGACTGCTTGCCGTCGGCGACGCTGGAGTCGATCTCGACGCCGCGGTTCATCGGCCCCGGATGCAGCACGATGGCGTCGGATTTCGCCAGCGCCAGCTTGTCCTCGGTCAGGCCGTAGTATTTGTAGAACTCCTGCGCCGAGGGCAGCAGGGCGCCCTTCATGCGTTCGTTCTGCAGCCTCAGCATCATCACCACGTCGACGTCCTTCAGGCCCCGGCGCATGTCCGCGTAAACCTGCACGCCGAGGCGGTTGACATGCGAGGGCAGCAGGGTTTTCGGCCCGATCACGCGGATTTCCGGGCAGCCGAGGGTGGTCAGCGCATGGATCTGCGAGCGCGCGACCCGGGAATGGAGGATGTCGCCGACGATCGCCACGCGCAGCTTCGTGAAATCGCCCTTGTAGTGGCGGATGGTGTACATGTCGAGCAGGCCCTGCGTCGGGTGCGCATGGCGTCCGTCACCGGCGTTGACGACGTGAATGTCCGGCGCGACGTGTTTGGCGATCATGTACGGCGCGCCGCTCGCCGCGTGGCGCACGATGAACATGTCGGCCTGCATCGCCGCAAGGTTGGCGACGGTGTCGAGCACCGATTCGCCCTTGCTCTGCGAGGAGACGTTGATCGCGAGGTTGATGACATCGGCCGACAGCCGCTTGGCGGCGATCTCGAAGGTGGTGCGGGTGCGCGTCGACGGTTCGAAAAACAGGTTGAACACCGCCTTGCCGCGCAGCAGCGGCACTTTCTTGACTTCGCGCTGGGTGACGCCGACGAAGGATTCGGCGGTATCGAGGATCTGGCGCAGCACGCCGGCCGGCAGGCCTTCCAGCGACAGCAGGTGGTGCAGCTCGCCGTTCTTGTTGAGTTGCGGGTTGGCGGGGTCTAGCCACATCGCGTTCAGTTCCTGGTCAGTTGCAGGGACAGCCTGCCCTGCGCGTCGCGCGCCAGTTCGATGCTCTCGTCGGCGCCTGCGCTGATTTCGGCGCCGGTGAAATCCGCGCTGATCGGCAGCTCGCGGCCGCCGCGGTTGACCAGCGTCGCCAGGCGGATGCTGGCGGGACGGCCGTAATCGAAGAGTTCGTTCATCGCGGCACGGATCGTGCGCCCGGTATAGAGCACGTCATCGACGATGACGACGTTGCAGCCGTCGATGTCAAAAGGGATGTCCGAACTCTTGACGTTGCGGCGCAACCCCTTCTTGTTGAAGTCGTCGCGGTAGAAGGACACGTCGAGGGTGCCGAGGGGGAGCTTGATGCCCAGCGCCTGGTGCAGGCGTTCGGCGAGCCATACGCCGCCGGTATGAATGCCGACCAGTCCGGTGTCGGGCCCGACGGCGGGCCGCATCCGGTCGGTCAGCGATGCGAGCAGTTGCTCGGCATCAGGAAGCGGGTTAGCCGGCATGGCGGGCCGTAGCCTAACACAATCGCAGCGCCGCCAAAATGCCCGCGGCGGTCAAAGCGGCTTTTCCGGCGGGATGGCGAACCAGCTGCGGAGGATTTCGGCCGCTGCCGCCGCATCGAGCATCGCGGCACGCCGGCCGGCACGGGCGCCACCCTCGCGCAGGGCGGCCTCGGCGGCATGGGAAGTCAGGCGTTCGTCGACATAGTCGACGGGAAGTCCGAAGCGCCCGTGCAGGCGCTGGCCGAAACGCCGCGCCAGGCGTCCGGTTTCGTGTTCGGTGCCGTCATCGTGCGCCGCCACCCCGACCACCAGCCGCACCGGGCGCCATTCGGCGATCAGCGCGGCGATCGCGGCAAAGCGGCTGTTGTTGTCTTCGGCCGTGATGACCGTCAGCGCGTGGGGTATCGCCAGTTCGATTTCGCCTACGGCCACGCCGGTGCGTTTTTCGCCGAAATCGAAGGCGAGCACCGCGCCGCGTGCCGGCCTCGGGTTCACGCGTGACCGGCCTCGTCCGAGAGGTTGGCGTAATCGACGCCGAGGAGCTGCATGGCCGCGGCGAGCCGCTCTTCCGCCGGCAGGTCGAACAGGATGTCGGCGCGCGCCGGCACCGTCAGCCACGCATTCTGCGCCAGTTCATGTTCGAGCTGCCCCGGCGCCCAGCCGGCGTAACCGAGCGTCACCAGCATCCGCGGCGGCCCTTCGCCGCGCGCTACCGCCTCGAGGATGTCCTTCGACGTGGTCAGCCCCATGTCATCGCCGACCTGCAGCGTCGACTGCCAGCTTCCGGCCGGGTTGTGCAGCACGAAACCGCGGTCGACCTGCACCGGCCCGCCGAAATGCACCGGCATCGAGCGGACGGCGCCGCCCTGCGGCGTGATCTTGACCTGTTCAAGCAGCCCCTGCAGGTCGAGGTCGGTGGGGCGGTTGACGATGATGCCCAGCGCGCCGTTTTCGTTGTGTTCGCAGACCAGCGTCAGTGTCTTTGCGAAATGCGGGTCGGCCATGGCCGGCATGGCGATCAGGAAGTGCTGCGTGAGGTCGACGCTGTTCATGGGTGGCCGCGTATTGTAAAGCCGGCGGGTGGCAGCGACAATTCGTCTCTCCCGGGAAT
>JAEYXO010000052.1 GCA_023431245.1 Pseudomonadota bacterium
TCGATCAAGGCGCAGGGCGTGATGCAGCCCATCCTGGTACGCCCCGTCGGCGATGGCAAGCACGAAATCATTGCCGGCGAGCGGCGCTGGCGCGCAGCGCGCATCGCCGGACTGTCCAGCGTGCCGGTGTTGGTGCGTGCCGTGCCGGACCAGCAGGCGCTGGCCGTCGCACTGATAGAAAACATCCAGCGCGAGGATCTGAATGCACTGGAAGAAGCGGTTGGCATCGAGCGGCTGATCAGGGAATTTGCGCTGACGCACCAGGCCGTGGCCGAAGCCATCGGCAAGTCGCGGGCCGCAGTGACCAACCTGCTGCGCCTGCTGGAACTGGCGCCGCCGGTGAAAACCCTGCTCGGCGAAGGCCGCATTGAAATGGGCCACGCCCGGGCATTGCTGGCGCTGCCGGTGGAGCGCCAGATCGCGCTGGCACGCGAGGCTGCGGAAGCCGGGTGGTCGGTACGGGAAGTCGAGCGCCGGGTCGGCTTGGCAATGACGGCCGACAAGCCGGCTGCGCGCCGGCCGCTACGCCAGGACCGGGACGTGGCCCGGCTGGAAGACGAGGTTTCCGCCCGTCTTGGCACCACCGTGAAAATCAAAAGTGGCGGGCGCAAAGGCAGCGGCCAGCTCGTCATCACCTATCGTTCACTGGACCAACTGGATCACCTGCTGGCCAAACTGAAATAGGACCCAGCCGAGAACAAAATTGACGCCGGTCAGCGGCGGGCGGTAAAATTGAAAGATTTTCTATCCCTAGATATTGCGGTGCGGCAGCGCACTTGATCGAGAGCCGGTTCGAATCCGGTTGCGGCGCTGCAAAACAAAGGGGTGGTCGCGCATGACGACGGTAACCAGGGTCCTGCTGCTGCATCTGGTGCTGTCAATCATGGCTGCAACCGGCGCCGGGTTTCTGTATGGATACCCGGCGGCGAAGGCGGCCTTGTTGGGTGGTGGTAGTGCACTGGCGGGGACTCTGGCTTATGCCGGATGCCAGAGCATGGTTCCGGGCGGCAATGCTTCGCGGCTGATGTGGGGTCATGTCATCGGCGAGGCGGCCAAGGTACTCGTGGCTTTGGGCCTGCTGGCGGTGGTGCTGGTAACCGATCCCGGCCACGCTGCGGCGGGTCTTGCCGGCTTCGGTGTGGCCCTGATGGCGTATCCCCTGGCGATTTTTTGGTTGAACAAGTAAAAAGACGAACGCAACAGACATGGCTGCCGGTCAAGCACCCCAGAACGCGGGCGAATACATTGCCCATCACCTGACCAATCTCCGGGTGGGCGAAGGTTTCTGGACCTTCCATATCGACACCATCCTGATGGGCTGGTTCACAGGCCTGCTCGGGCTGGGCGCTTTCTACCTGATTGCGCGCGGCGCGACCTCGGGTATTCCCGGCCGCGTGCAGGGTTTCATCGAACTGCTCGTCGAATTCGTCGATGACACCGTCAAGGGCGTGTTTCCGGGAGACCGCAGGTTCCTCGCGCCGCTGGCGCTGACGATTTTCGTCTGGGTGTTCATGATGAACCTGATGGACCTGCTGCCCATCGACTGGGTGGCGACGATCACCGGCGCAACAGGACTCTCGTACTGGAAAGCGGTGCCGACGACCGATCTGAATACCACCTTCGCGATGTCGCTGACGATTTTCCTGCTGACGATTTTCTTCAGCTTCAAGGCCAAGGGTGCCGCCGGTTTCGCGCACGAACTGTTCACCGCGCCCTTCGGCAACAACCCGCTGCTGTGGATTCCCAACCTCGCGCTGAACATCATCGAATACGTGGCCAAGCCGGTTTCGCTGGCGATGCGGCTGTTCGGCAACATGTATGCCGGCGAACTGATTTTCATGCTGCTGGGTGTCATGGGCACGCTGGCCGCGCTGTCCTTCGGCGGAATGCTCGCCGGTGCCGCGGCGGGCGTCCTCTACTGGGCCTGGGCCGTGTTTCACATCCTGATCATCCTGCTGCAGGCCTTCATTTTCATGGTGCTGTCATGTGTCTACATCGCCATGGCGCATGAGCATCACTGATCCGAACCGGTTTTTTACGCTTTGTAATTACTATCTGTCCGAAAGAAAGGGAATCCAAAATGGAACAATTCGCCGCCATCATTCAAGGCTACACCGCGCTGGGCATCGGCATCATCATCGGCCTCGGCGCCATCGGTGCCTGTATCGGCATCGGCATCATGGGCGCTAAGTTCCTCGAGGCCGCCGCGCGCCAGCCTGAGCTGATCCCGCAACTGCAGAAATTCATGTTCCTGCTGGCCGGCCTGATCGATGCCGCGTTCCTGATCGGCGTCGGTATCGCGATGTTCTTCGGTTTCGCCAATCCGCTGCTCGGCGTCCTGGCCAAGTAATTTTTTTCCCGACAGGGGCACAGCATGAATATCAACGCCACCCTGTTCGTCCAGGCACTGTCGTTCGCGGCGCTGATCTGGTTCACGGTCCGTTTCGTGTGGCCGATGATCACCGATGCAATGGACGAACGCACCAAGCGCATCGCCGACGGCCTGGCTGCCGCCGAAGCGGGCAGGCAGTCGCTGGAGCGCTCGTCGAAGCAGGCCGAAGAGGCGATTGCCCAGGCCCGTGGCCGGGCCGCGGAGATCGTTGCGCAGGCCGAAAAACGCGCCAGCCAGATGATCGAGGAAGCAAAAGTGTCGGCAAAGACCGAGGGCGAACGCCTGGTCGCCGGCGCCAGGGCCGAAATCGAGCAGGAAGCCGCGCGCGCGCGTGAAACGCTGCGCAGCCAGGTTGCGGCACTGGCCGTGGCCGGCGCCGAGCAGATCCTGAAGCGCGAAGTCGATGCCAAGGCTCATGCCGACCTGATTGCCGCCGTGCAGAAACAGCTCTGATCCCATGGCCGAACCCGTCACCATCGCCCGTCCCTATGCCGAAGCCGCGTTCAGGCTCGCCCGCGAGCAGAACGCACTGCCTGCCTGGTCGGATGCGCTGGACCTGATTGCCGCGGTGGTTGCTGATCCGCAGATGGCCGTACTCATCGGCGCGCCCCAGGTTGGCACTGCGCAGCTTGAAGGCATCATCATCGGCGCGATCGGCAAGCAGTTGTCCGGCGAGGCGCGCAATTTCGTGCAGGTGCTGGCGCA
>JAEYXO010000064.1 GCA_023431245.1 Pseudomonadota bacterium
GCATAGCTCGGAATGAAACTGCCGACGCCGACGATGTTGCCGGCCTGCATGCCGTACTTCTAGCGGAAGATGTCGGGTATCGGCGTGGTTTCAGCCGACAGGCCGACCTCCTGTGCGAGCTTCATCAGCTTGTCGCGGGCGTCCTCGGCGGCGAGCCGCACCGCATGGCCCATGTGGAAGGTCGAGCGCGAGCCCAGCGTCGCCATGTCGTAGGGGGTGACGTCGGTGTCGGGATGCACCAGCGTCACCGACTCGACCGGTACGCCCAGCGCCTCGGCGACGACCTGCGCCATCGCGGTGTCCGAGCCCTGCCCCATGTCGACCGTGCTGCAGTTGACCATCACGCTGCCGTCAGCGCTGACGTTGACGATCGCCACCGAGGTCGTCGGCGAAATACTCGCCTTGAAGCCGATGGCGATGCCGCGGCCGCGGCGCAGCCTGTCGTTGCCGCGGTCGAATGCCTTTTCCCATTGCATGCGCTGGGCCAGGCGCTCCAGCACCTGTTCGATGCCGGCATCGCGCATCAGCGTGCCGGTGGCCTGCGGCCGGCCTTCCTTCAGGATGTTTTTGCGGCGGATCGCCAACGGATCGATGTTCAACGCCTTCGCGATCATGTCGGTGTGGCTCTCGTAGGCCCACACCAGCTGCGGAATGCCGAAGCCGCGCAGCGCGCCGGCGGCCGGCAGGTTGGTGTAGAGCGCGTAAGAATCGATGGCCACATGCTCGATGTCGTACGGCCCCGGCGCGGTGAAGCCGGATTTCTGAGTCACCCGCGGGCCGATGTCGGCATAAGCGCCGCCGTTCCACCACACCTCGCATTCGCGGGCGAGGATTTTGCCGTCCTTTGACACGCCGCTCTTGATGCGCAGCGTCGCCGCATGCTTGGTGATCTGGTAGAACTGCTCTTCCATGGTCAGCGAGATTTTCACCGGCCGACCGGCGAGCAGTGCCGCGATGGCGACCAGCGCCTCGAGCTTGATGTAGAGCTTGGCGCCGAAACCGCCGCCGAGGTACGGCACCTTCACCCGCACCCGGTTCTCGGGCCAGCCGAGCAGGCGCGCGATCTCGATGCGCACAAAGGACGGGCTCTGCGACGCAGTATGGATCACCAGCTGGTTCGGCGTCGGGTCGGCGACGGTAACGAAAGGTTCCAGCGGCACGTGCAGCACCTGCTGGGTGCGGAAGGTATGCTCGAAGACGTGGTCGGCCGTGGCAAAAGCCTTCTGCGCATCGCCGCGGCGCAGGTGGAAGTCGAGCGCAATGTTGGTGTCGCGCTTGCCCTTCAGGTGCTTGAGGTCGGGGAAGGTGCCGGCGGGTTTCAGCACTTCGTGCACGACGGCTTTCGAAGTCATCGCCTCGACCTCGTCGAACACCGCGGGCAGTTCCTCGTAGTCGGCCGAAATCATCTGTGCCGCCGCTTCGGCGACATGCGGATCGGCGGCCAGCACCAGCGCCACCGGCTCACCGACGTGACGAACCTTGTCCACCGCCAGCACCGGCTGGTCATGGAAGGCCGGGCCGTAGTGCGGATCCGGCACCAGTTTCATGATGTCGGCGGCGGTGTAGACGGCATGCACGGCCGGCAGTGCGTGCGCTGCGGACACGTCGATACCCTTGATGCGCGCATGCGCAACCGTGCTGCGGAACACCTTGCCGTAGAGCATGCCCGGCAGGCGCAGGTTGTGCACGTACTCCGCCTTGCCGGTGACCTTGGCCCGCGCCTCGACGCGCGGAATGGAGCGCCCGAAGGCGGATCCGCTGTTGCTTTTGCCTAAAGTGGTGGCCATCGTTACTCCGTGACAGGTCTCAGGCGGCAAGCGCCTTGCGCACCGCGCGGCCGGCATGGACGCGCAGCAATTCGGTCTTGTAGGCGGCCGAGCCGCGGGCATCGCCCACCAGTTCGGCCTCCGCCGCCGCGGCCTCGCCTGCCCTCGCGAGCAGCGTGTCATCGACGGACGCGCCATTGAGCACCGCCTCGACGGAAGCCAGGTGCAGCGGCCTTTCGGTGGCGGCGCTGACCACGAAACGCGCATCGGCCAGCACCCCTCCCTCGGCCACGAACGACACCGCAATGCCCAGCGTCGGCCAGTCATCGGCGCCGCGCGTGGTCAGCTTGACGTAGGCCGAACGGCGGCCCGCCCGTGCCGGCACCAGCACTTCGCTGATCAGCTCGTTGCGCGCCAGTGCGGTTTCGTAATAGCCGGTGTAGAGGTCGGCCACGGCGAGTGTGCGCGAACCCGCGCTGGCAAAGGTCAGCACCTGCGCATCCAGCGCCATCAGCACCGGCGGCAGGTCCATGTGCGGGTCGCCGTGGGCCAGATGTCCGCCGATTGTGGCGACATTGCGCACGCGCACATTGGACAGCGTGCGCAGGGTGTCGGTGATGACCGGCGCGCGTTTTTTCACGGACGCCGCGCGACCCAGGGCGCTTAGCGTCGTCAGCGCACCGATACGCAGGTCGCCATCCCGGGACGATGCCACTTTTGAGTATCGCGACTCGATGCCGCGCAGACTGATCAGCCTTGTCGGCTGGAACACGCCGGTTTTCATCATCAGCATCAGCGCGGTGCAGCCGCCGAAAACGCGCACCGACTCGTCGCCGGCATCCAGCAGTTTGACCGCAGACTTCAGCGTCCGCGGCTCAGCCAGCTCAAACGGGTTCATGCCGCCCCCTGCGCGAAGGCCGCGCCGAGATTTTTTGCAAACTGTTTTTCCATGTCCTTCGCCTTGGCCTTGAGTACCGGCTGTCCGATGCTGCCCAGCTTGCCGGTCAGCGCGGTATCGATTTCATACTGGATCGTGGTCCCGCCGGCAGAATCGCTGAGCCGCGTCGATGATGTTGCTGTCAAGCGCCCGACCAGCCCCATCGGTGCGCCCTCGATTTTCGCAGCAATCCGCTCCGGCGCCGTGACCTCGGTCAACTCCACGGTGACCTTGAACTTGAAAGTCATGTAGGCCACCTTGGTCTCCAGCACGGCATCAAAACGCCTGTCGTCGAGCGGTACCAGATCGCGCACGCCGTCGATGCAGGACGCAAAAAAATGGATGTCCTGCAGTTTCGCAAACACCGCATCGCGCGGCGCGGCGACTGCTATCTCTCCGCTGAATTTCATTGTGAAAGCCGCTGTAAAAGCGGGTTACTGTAATGGCAGCCCCCGCGAAAATCAATGCGCGAACCGCGCAAGCCGCATGAAAAATCCCCCGACACCTTGCGGCGTCAGGGGATCCGGGCATTCATGGCCACCGGCGGGCGCCGGCAAGGTACTGCAGATTATTGGGGCAGCACCGCCCTGATCAGCGACCCGAGCCGGCACCACGCCGGCTGTCGGAGCGATAACCGCCGCGCCCTTTTGCATCGCGGGAGGGCGGCGCGCCACGGCGCGCGCCCGAAGGACGGCCACCGGGCCGCTTGGCACCGCCATTGTCGGTGCGCAGCGGGCTCTTCGCCTCGAAACCGGGCACGCTCATGCGCTCGATCGACTGGCCGATGTAGCGCTCGATCTGCTTCAACTGGCGCACGTCTTCCGACGAAGCAAAGGAAATCGCAGTGCCGGTAGCACCCGCACGGCCGGTACGGCCGATGCGATGGACGTAATCCTCGGCCACTTTCGGCAGGTCGTAGTTGATGACGTGGGTGATGCTGGCCACATCGATGCCGCGCGCGGCGACGTCGGTCGCCACCAGCACACGGACTGCACCGCTGCGCAGGCGCGCCAGTGTGCGGTTGCGCTGCGACTGGTTCATGTTGCCATGGAGCGCTGCGGCCTCGTGGCCGCCATGGAACAGCTTGTCGGCCAGGCGGTCGGCGCCATGCTTGGTCGCGGTGAACACGATGGCCTGGTCAGTGCACTCCTCGCGCAGCAGGTGATCCAGCAGACGGTGCTTGTGACTGCCGTCATCGACGACATGCAGGCGCTGCTCGATGTTTTCGTGTTTCTCCTGCTTGCCGGCGACCTCGATCAGCTTCGGATCGCGCAGCAGTTCACGGCCGAGTTTGGCAATGTTGCCGTCGAGCGTCGCCGAGAACAGCATGGTCTGCCGCGTAGACGGGGTTTTCGCGGCAATGCGCTTGACCGGCTCGATGAAGCCCATGTCGAGCATGCGGTCGGCCTCGTCGAGGATCAGCAGCTCGAGGCGCGAAAAATCCACCTTGCCCTGATCGATGAAGTCGATCAGGCGGCCCGGCGTCGCCACCAGCACGTCGAGGGACTGCTCGAGGAGCCGTCGCTGTTTCGGGTACGGCATGCCGCCGAGCACCGTGCCGGTGCGCATGTGGCGCATGAACTTGCAGTATTTGTCGACGGCGGCAGTGACCTGGGTCGCCAGTTCGCGGGTCGGCGTCAGCACCAGCACGCGCGGGCCGCGGCCGTTCTTCACCGGCGCCAGCGCGAGGCGCTGCAGCGCGGGCAGGACGAAGGCGGCGGTCTTGCCGGTGCCGGTCGGCGCCGACACCATCAGGTCGAAACCGGTCAGCGCAACCGGAATGGATTGCGCCTGCACCGGCGTGGGTTCGTTGTAACCCGCGGCGGCCAGGGCCTGCACAAGGGCGGGGTTCAGATTCAGTTCTGCAAATGTCATTTGTATTACTTTCTTCAAAAAGCACAGCGACCAAAAGCGCGCACAAGGCAGGTCGGCGGAATGGCTCCGCGACCGCTGCAAAGGGCGGTTTCAGCAATAAAAACGCGCAGGAAATGCCACGAGCTGTGAGGCAGGCCGCGAATCAGTTCGCGGCTGCGGCCACCGGCGCACGGGTATCGTCGCTAACCGTGGCGGAAGCAGCTTTTCGGAGAAGGGAGCTGAAAACGAAGGGGTCAGGGACAGATGCATCCCGAAGCGGAATACTGCTGTGAACCGCTTCGAGGTGCGCGCACTATACCCGCAAGTATCGGAAATAGCGAGGATTTTTCCTGCGGCGCAGCACGGAAGTGGATGCAGATGGCGGGCATACGACCTGTTTGCACGGAAAATTGCAGGATATTCAAGGCAATAGAAGCATCCCCATGCTACAATTCGCCCCCTTTTTCGCAAGGCTCCCTACCGTGTCCGCCACCGAGCAACGCCCGCTGCGCAACATCGCCATCATCGCCCACGTCGACCATGGCAAAACCACCCTCGTCGACCAGTTGCTGCGGCAATCCGGCACCTTCGCCGCGCACGAACAGGTTACCGAGCGGGTAATGGACTCCAATGACATCGAACGCGAGCGCGGCATCACCATCCTCGCGAAAAACTGCGCGGTGACCTGGAACGGCACGCTGATCAACATCGTCGACACGCCGGGGCACGCGGATTTCGGCGGCGAAGTCGAGCGCGTGCTGTCGATGGTCGACGGCGTGCTGCTTCTGGTCGATGCGGTCGAGGGCCCGATGCCGCAGACACGCTTCGTCACCCGCAAGGCGCTGGCCCAGGGCCTGAAGCCCATCGTGGTCGTCAACAAGATCGACCGTCCGGGCTCCCGCCCCGACTGGGTCGTCAACCAGACCTTCGATCTTTTCGACAAGCTCGGCGCGACCGAGGAGCAGCTCGATTTCCCCGTGGTCTACGCCTCGGCACTGAACGGCTACGCCGGCAACGAGGACAGCGTGCGCTCGGGCACCATGCAGCCGCTGTTCGAGGCCATCGTCAAACACGTGCCGCGGCGCGAGGACAATCCGGACGGCCCGCTGCAGTTGCAGATCTGCTCGCTGGACTACTCCAGCTACGTCGGCCGCATCGGTATCGGCCGCGTCAACCGCGGGCGCATCCGCCCCGGCCAGCAGGTCGCCGTGCTGAAAGGACCGGATTCGGCGCCGCTGACGGCCAAGATCAACCAGGTACTCGGCTTTCGCGGGCTCGAGCGTGTGCTGGTCAACGAAGCTCAGGCCGGCGACATCGTGCTGATCAACGGCATCGAAGACATCGGCATCGGCGTCACCATCGCCGACCCGGAGAAACCCGAAGCACTGCCGATGCTGAAAGTCGACGAGCCGACACTGACCATGAACTTCCAGGTCAACACCTCCCCCCTGGCCGGCCGGGAAGGGAAATTCGTCACCAGCCGCCAGATCCGCGAGCGCCTGCAGCGCGAGCTGATGAGCAACGTCGCGCTGAAGGTCAGCGACACGGCGGACGCCGACGTGTTCGAGGTCTCGGGCCGCGGCGAGCTGCACCTGACGATCCTGCTCGAGAACATGCGCCGCGAGGGTTATGAGCTCGCGGTGTCGCGCCCGCGCGTGGTGATCCGCGAGGTCAACGGCGAAAAGCAGGAACCGTACGAAATGCTGACGGTGGACGTCGATGAAGCCAACCAGGGTGCGGTGATGGAAGCGCTCGGCGCACGCCGCGGCGACCTGCAGGACATGCAGCCCGACGGCAAGGGGCGCGTTCGTCTCGACTACCGCATCCCGGCGCGCGGCCTGATCGGCTTCCAGTCGGACTTCCTGACAATGACCCGCGGCACCGGCATCATGAGCCACGTCTTCGACGACTACGGTCCGATGAAACCGGACATGGAAGAACGCCGCAACGGCGTGCTGATTTCAGCGGAAGACGGCGCCGCCGTCGCCTATGCGCTGTGGAAGCTGCAGGAACGCGGCCGCATGTTCGTCAGCCCCGGCGACCCGCTCTACGAGGGCATCGTCATCGGTATCCACAGCCGCGACAACGACCTCGTCGTCAATCCGATCAAGGGCAAGCAGCTCACCAACGTACGCGCCTCCGGCACCGACGAGGCCGTGCGCCTGGTGCCGCCGATCCAGGTCACGCTGGAATCGGCGATTGAGTTCATCGCCGACGACGAACTGGTCGAGATCACGCCGAAGTCGATCCGCATCCGCAAGCGCCACCTGAAGGAACACGAGCGCAAGAAGGCGAGCCGCGCGGACCAGGCCACCGCGGCCTGACCATCAAGGCGCCATGACCCGCGCAGCAGGCTTCGCCGTTCCGGCGCTGTTCGTGCTGCTGTGGAGCACCGGATTCATCGGCGCCAGGCTCGGCATGCCCCACGCCGGGCCGCTGACCTTCCTCACCCTGCGTTACCTCGCCGTGCTTGCGGTGATGCTGCCGCTCGCGCTGCTGCTGCGCGTGCGCTGGCCGGCGACTCCGGGCGAGGCGCGACACATCGCCATCTCCGGCGTGCTGATCCAGGGCGGCTATCTCGGCGGCGTGTTCTGCGCGATTGATGCCGGCATGTCCGCGGGTGTGGTCGCACTGATTGTCGGCATGCAGCCGCTGCTTACAGCCGCCGCAGCCGGCCGCCTGCTCGGAGAACGCGTGACACCGCTGCAATGGGCCGGATTCGCGTTCGGACTGGCCGGCGTCACCCTGGTGGTCTGGGACAGGATGTCGATGCAGGGCATGGGTGCCGGCAGCCTGGCACTGGCGCTGTTTGCGCTGGCCTGCATCACCCTGGGCATGCTCTACCAGAAGAAGTACTGCCCTTCCTTTGACCTGCGGGCCGGCGTGGTGCTGCAGTTCGGCGCTGCCCTGCTGGTGACGCTGCCTCTCGCGCTGGCGTTCGAGACGCTGCGCGTCGAGTGGACCGGTGAATTCCTCATCGCCCTGGGCTGGCTGTCGCTGGTACTGTCGGCGGGAACGTCGACGATCCTCTTCCGCCTGATTGAACGCGGCGCGGCAACCCGGGTCACCAGCCTGTTCTACCTGACTCCCGCCGTCACCGCGGTGATGGCCTGGCTGGTGTTCGGCGAGATGCTGGGCGCCACGGCGATCACCGGCATGGTCATCGCCGTCGCCGGCGTGGCGCTGGTCAACCACGGTGCGATCAAAAAATCCTGACTGAACGGAACTGATGGTCATGAGCGATCTCCAACCAGATGATGAAACCCCTTACCGGATGCTCGGCGGCGATTCAGGCGTGCGCCGCCTCGTCGACCGTTTCTACGCCCTGATGGACGAAGTGCCCGAGTACCACGGCATCCGCAAGCTGCACCCTGCAGATCTCGCGGGCTCCGCCGAAAAACTTTATCTGTTCCTCTCCGGCTGGCTCGGCGGGCCGCCGCTCTACGTCGAGAAACACGGCCACCCGATGCTGCGCGCGAGGCACCTGCCCTTCCCCATCGGCATCGCCGAACGCGACGCCTGGCTGGCCTGCATGCTGCAGGCCATGGAGGACACGGGTGTGGAAGAACCGCTGCGCACGGCACTGCTCAAGGCCTTCTTCGGCACTGCCGACTGGATGCGCAACCGGGCCGGATAGGCTGCGGTGCGCCGCCTGACTGCAAGCGCAGCGCTTCTGCTGGCCGCACTCGTCTGCAGTCCGCCGCCCGCCCACTCCGGCGAGCCGGGCTGGCGGGTGGAACTCGATGCGCCGGAAGACATCCGCCCGCTGCTCGAAGAGCATCTCGACGTATTCCGTTACCGCAACCGCAG
>JAEYXO010000210.1 GCA_023431245.1 Pseudomonadota bacterium
GCGTGCTGCAGGGCATCGACATCCAGAAGGCGGCGTCCAGCCTGCTCAGCAAGGACAGCAGCGGGCAGACCCGTTTCGACACGCTGTCCGGCCACTATGCGCTGGACCGCGGCACCCAGCGCATCACGAACCTCAAAGTCGCATCCGGTTCACTGGCAGCGGAGGGCAATGTCACCATCGCTCCCAGCAAGGCGCTGTCGGGCCGCATCAATGCTCAGGTCGGCAGCGGCAAGCTGGCCTCGGCCACGGTGCCGCTGAATGTCAGCGGCACGCTCGATTCGCCGATGGCGCTGCCGACAGGCGCCTCGGTCACCGGGGCGGCACTGGGCACGGCCGTGCTCGGACCCGGCATCGGCACTTCGGTCGGCGCCAAGGTCGGCAACTGGGCCGAAGGGCTGTTCGGCGGCGACAAAAAGAAATAGCCGGCGCCAGGCGCCGGCTATCCGGGGTTTCCCGCTGCTGCTTCAGCTTTCGACCAGAACCCTGGCGATCGCGTCGGCGACGTAGTCGATGTTCTTCGAATTCAGCGCCGCCACACAGATGCGGCCGCTGTCGATCGCGTAGATCGAATACTGTTCGCGCAGCTTGTGCACCTGGGCCTTGGTCAGCCCGGAATAGGAGAACATGCCGCGCTGCTGGACGATGAAATCCAGGTTGAAATCGGCGCGGCGCTCGCGGATCTTGTCCACCAGCTGCTTGCGCATGACCTTGATGCGGTCGCGCATCTGCCCCAGTTCCTGGTCCCACTGGCTGCGCAGTTCCGGGGTGGTCAGCACCAGCGTCACGGCCTGGCCGCCGAGCGTGGGCGGGCTGGAGTAGTTGGTGCGGATCACGCGCTTCAGCTGGCTCAGCGTGCGCGCCGCTTCCTCCTTGCTGGACGTGACGATGCTCAGTGCGCCGACGCGTTCGCCGTAGAGCGACAGCGACTTCGAGAACGAGCTCGACACGAACACCGCCGGGCATTCCGCGGTGAAGCGGCGCACGGTCTGCGCATCGGCTTCAAGGCCGTCAGCAAAACCCTGGTAGGCGAGATCGAGGAAGGGCACCAGCTTGCGCTTGTTGACCACGGCGATCACTTTTTCCCACTGCGCGGCCGTCAGGTCGACGCCGGTGGGGTTGTGGCAGCAGGCATGCAGCAGCACGATGTCGCCGGCCGGCAGCTGCTCCAGCCCCGCAATCATCGCGTCGAACTTGAGGCCGTGGGTTTCCGCGTCGTAGTACGGGTAGGTCTTTACCGTGAACCCGGCGTATTCATAGATCGCGCGGTGGTTCTCCCAGCTCGGATCGCTGATGTGGATGGCCGCGCCGGGATTCAGCCGGCGCAGGAAATCGCCGCCGACCTTGAGCGCGCCCGTGCCGCCGAGCGTCTGCACGGTGACGATGCGGCCGGCCTTGACCGCCGCACTGTCGGCGCCGAACAGGGTTTCCTGCACGGCACGGTCATAGGCGGCAAGGCCGTCGATCGGCAGGTAATTGCGCGGCAGAGGTTTTTCGGCGAGCTGCTGCTCGGCGCGGCGCACGCACTGCAGCACCGGCACCTTGCCGTCGTCATCGGTATAGACACCGACGCCCAGATTCACTTTCTTCGGGTTGGTGTCGGCAACATAGGCTTCGGTCACGCCCAGGATCGGGTCCTTGGGCGCCATTTCGATTTTTTCGAGTACGGAGGAGGTCATTGGGAGTGGCGTCGGTGAAAATTCGTCGGAAAGTCGTTGAAAAATCGCTGCAAAGCGTCATTTTATCCGTGTTTTTGCAGTGCACCCAAACGGAATCTCGGCCGGGGCCGGGCGCGGCCGCTTCCCGAAACCGGTAACATCGGCCTTTTTGCCCGGATCCGCATGGAAATCATCACCTTCCCCGACAGCCCCTACCGGCTGCACCAGACCTTCGCGCCGGCGGGTGACCAGCCCGAAGCCATCGCGAAGCTGGAGGAGGGGGTGCGCGCCGGGCTGGTCAGCCAGACCCTGCTCGGCGTCACCGGCTCGGGCAAAACCTACACCATGGCCCATGTCATCGCCCGGCTCGGGGTGCCGGCGCTGGTGATGGCGCCAAACAAGACGCTGGCGGCGCAGCTCTACGCCGAGTTCCGCGAGTTCTTCCCGGAAAACGCCGTCGAGTATTTCGTGTCGTACTACGACTATTACCAGCCCGAAGCCTATGTGCCGTCGAAGGACCTGTTCATCGAGAAGGACTCGAACATCAACGAGCACATCGAACAGATGCGGCTGTCGGCGACCAAGGCGCTGCTGGAGCGGCGCGACACCATCATCGTCGCCACCGTGTCGGCGATCTACGGCATCGGCGACCCCGTCGACTACCACGGCATGATCCTGCACCTGCGCGAAAACGAGAAACTCGCGCAGCGCGAAGCCATCGAGCGCCTTACGGCAATGCAGTACGAGCGCAACGACATCGAGTTCAAGCGCGGCGTGTTCCGCGTGCGCGGCGACGTGCTCGACATCTTCCCCGCGGAAAACTCGGAAACCGCGGTGCGCGTCTCGCTGTTTGATGACGAGGTTGAAAGCATCCAGGTCTTTGATCCGCTGACCGGTCACATCCTGCAGCGGGTGTCGCGCTTCACGGTCTATCCGTCGAGCCATTACGTGACGCCGCGGGCGACCACGCTGCGCGCGATCGAGGCGATCAAGGCCGAGCTGCGGGAACGCATCGAGTATTTCCAGAAACACCAGAAACTGGTCGAATGCCAGCGCATCGAGCAGCGTACGCGTTTCGACCTCGAGATGCTCAACGAAATGGGCTTCTGCAAGGGCATCGAGAACTATTCGCGCCACCTGTCGGGCCGCGCGCCCGGCGAGCCGCCGCCGACGCTGATCGACTACCTGCCGCGGGACGCGCTGATGATCCTCGACGAGAGCCACGTCACCATCCCGCAGATCGGCGGCATGTACCGCGGCGACCGCGCCCGCAAGGAAAACCTCGTCAACTACGGTTTCCGTCTGCCCTCGGCGCTGGACAACCGGCCACTGCGTTTCGACGAGTTCGAGAAGTTCATGCGCCGCGTGGTCTTCGTCTCGGCGACGCCGTCCGAATACGAGCGCGAACACCAGGGCCAGGTGGTGGAGCAGGTGGTGCGCCCGACCGGGCTGGTCGACCCGCAGCTCGAAGTGCGTCCGGCCGGCACCCAGGTCGACGACTTGCTGTCCGAGGTCAACGCCCGGGTTGCCGCCGGCGAACGCGTTCTGGTGACGACGCTGACCAAGCGCATGGCCGAGGATCTGACCGACTACCTCGCCGAACACGGCATCAAGGTGCGTTACCTGCACTCCGACATCGACACCGTCGAGCGCGTCGAAATCATCCGCGACCTGCGGCTGGGGGAATTCGACGTGCTGGTCGGCATCAACCTGCTGCGCGAAGGCCTCGACCTGCCGGAAGTGTCGCTGGTCGCGATCCTCGACGCCGACAAGGAGGGTTTCCTGCGCTCGGAGCGCTCGCTGATCCAGACCATCGGCCGCGCCGCGCGCCACCTCAACGGCAAGGCCATCCTCTACGCCGACCGCATCACCGACTCGATGCGCCGCGC
>JAEYXO010000234.1 GCA_023431245.1 Pseudomonadota bacterium
TATGAAATGGCGCGCCTCGGCGCGCAGTGGCAATGGCAGCAGCGCTGGCTCGGCAGCGGCGGCCGCCACGTCGGCGGTTACTGGGAGCTGTCCGCGGCGCATTGGAGCGCCGATGTGCCTGCGGGGCTGAACGATGGCTTGGTCGACATCGGCTTCACCCCCACGCTGCGCTGGCAGGCCAATGATCTGCGGGGACTGTACCTGGAGGCCGGCATCGGCCTGCATTTTCTCTCGCACACCTCCCTTGGCGGGCGGCGTTTCAGCACGGCCCTCCAGTTTGGCGATCACCTCGGCCTGGGTTACCGCTTCGGCGCGAAGGGTGCCTACGACCTGAGCTACCGCTTCCAGCACCATTCCAACGCCGACATCAAGCGGCCCAACGCCGGCATGGATTTCCACCAGATCCGACTGCAGTACTGGTTCCGCTGAAAACCTTGCCGTAAATGGGCGCCGCACCGGGCGCCGGTGCCGGTAAGCCGGTAAAATGGCGGCTTGAGCCGTCCGTTTTACCCTTGGTTTCACCCCCTTACTGAGCGCTGATTCCCGTGACCCAGGTACTGGCCCGCAAATGGCGTCCCCGCAGCTTCACCGAGCTCGTCGGGCAGGAGCATGTCGTGCGCGCGCTGAGCAATGCGCTGGAACAGCAGCGGCTGCACCATGCCTATCTGTTCACGGGCACCCGCGGCGTGGGCAAGACCACGCTGGCGCGCATACTCGCCAAGGCGCTGAACTGTGAAACGGGTGTCACCGCGGCACCCTGCGGCAAATGCGCGGCCTGCACCGAAATCGATGCCGGCCGCTTCGTTGACCTGATCGAGCTTGATGCGGCCTCCAACACCCAGGTCGACAACATGCGCGAACTGCTGGAGAACGCGCTTTATGCGCCGACCAGCGGCCGTTACAAGGTCTACATCATCGACGAAGTGCACATGCTGTCGCGTTCGGCCTTCAACGCGATGCTGAAGACGCTGGAAGAGCCGCCGGGCCATGTCAAATTCATCCTGGCGACCACCGATCCGCAGAAAATTCCGGTGACGGTGTTGTCGCGCTGCCTGCAATTCGGCCTGAAGCAGATTCCGCAGCAGCAGATCCGCGACCGCCTGACCGAGGTGCTGGCCGCCGAAAACGTGCCGGCCGATGCGGCTTCGGTGGCGCTGATTGCGCGGGCCGCCGAGGGCAGCCTGCGCGATGCGCTGAGCCTGCTCGACCAGGCGATCGCCCACGGCGGCGGCAAGCTTGATGAGGCCTCGACGCGGGACATGCTCGGCGCGGTGGACCGCACTTATCTCTACACGATACTGCGCGCGCTGGCGGCGCAGGACGGGCCGGGGCTGGTGGCGGCGGCCACGCAGATGGCCGAACGCAGCCTGTCCTTTGAATCCGCGCTGCAGGAACTGGCCTCGCTGCTGCACCGGCTGGCGCTGGCGCAGGTGGTGCCGCAGACGGTCGCCGATGACGATCCGGATGCCGCGGCGGTCCGTGAACTGGCGGGAGCCTTTGCGGCGGAGGACCTGCAGCTGCATTACCAGATTGCTGCACAGGGCCGGGCGGAGATCGGCCTCGCACCGGACGAGCAGGCGGGATTCATGATGACCTTGCTGCGCATGCTGGCGTTCGCGCCTGCCACCGCTGAGGGTGTGCCCGCAGCCCCGACGGTGACGGCTCCGCGCGCGGCCGCGCCGGCTGCGGCTTATGCGGCGGCACCGGCACCGGCGGCGGTTGCACCCTCGGCGTGGGCGGAGCTGGTGGGCCGGCTGGGCCTCAGTGCGATGGCCAACCAGCTGGCATTGCGCTGTGAAATGACGAAGCGCACGGCAGAGCTGATCGAGCTGCGTATTTCTCCGGCCGACGAAAAACTGTTCGACAAGCCTTACCGCGACAAACTGGGGGCCGCGCTGCGCCAGGTGCTGGGCGAGCAGCTGAAAGTGGTGTTTGCAGCCGGCGAAGTGACGGGCGTGTCGCCGAAAGCCATCACCGACCGCAAGGCGGAGCAGCGCCAGGCCCAGGCGGTCGCCGAAATCCGCGGGGATCCATTCGTGCGCGAGCTGATCGAAGACTTCGGCGGTTCGCTCGAGGATGCCTCGATCAAGCCGAAGTAATTGACTGATACAACCGAGAACGGGGACAACCATCATGATGAAAGGCCAGCTTGCGGGACTGATGAAGCAGGCGCAGCAGATGCAGGACAACATGCGCAAGATGCAGGAGCAGCTCGCGCAGATCGAGGTCGAGGGCCAGGCCGGTGCCGGCATGGTCAAGGTCGTGATGACCTGCCGCCACGATGTGAAGCGGGTGACCATAGACCCGGCGGTGCTCGGCGACGACAAGGAGATGCTGGAGGACCTGATCGCGGCCGCTGTCAACGACGCCGTGCGCAAGGCTGAGGCCACCAGCCAGGAAAAGATGGCCAGCGTCACCGCCGGCCTGCCGCTGCCGCCCGGGATGAAACTGCCGTTCTAAAAATATCAATAAAAACAAATACTTATAGTGAATTCTCCACCTGCGCTGCAGTCCCTGATCGAGGCGCTGCGCTGCCTGCCCGGTGTCGGACCGCGTTCAGCGCAGCGCATGGCATTTCACCTGCTGCAGCGCGACCGGCCCGGCGCCGAACGCCTTGCGGTGACACTGGGATCGGCGCTCACGCGCGTGCGCCACTGCGAGCAGTGCAACAACTTTTCCGAGGAGCCGGTGTGCGCGCTGTGCCTGTCGCCGCGGCGCAACCGCAGCCTGCTGTGCGTGGTCGAGACGCCGGGCGATCTGCTGATGATGGAGCAGGCGCAGTGTTATGACGGGCTCTATTTCGTGCTGATGGGCGCCTTGTCGCCGCTCGACGGCATCGGGCCGCGCGACATCCATCTTGAACGCCTGCTGCAGCGGGCATCCGACGGCGTCGTTAAGGAAGTCATGCTCGCCACCAACTTCACGGTCGAGGGCGAGGCCACGGCGCACTATGCCGGCGAACTGCTGCGGGCAAAGGGCGTCCGGGTCACGCGCATCGCCCGCGGCCTGCCGGTGGGGGGCGAACTGGAACATGTCGACAGCGGCACGCTGGCGCAGGCGGTGATGGAGCGGCGCAGCGTATGAAACGGAAAACCGCAACACGGTCGCCGAAATCCGCTCCCGCCAGGCCGCGGCGCGGCCCGCTGCGGCCGCCTGCATCGGCGGTTGCGCGCAAACCCGGCCATCCGCCGCGCCCGACGCCGGTGGCGGCACAGCCTGTCGCCGGGGATATCCGTGGTGAAAAACTGCACAAGGTGCTGGCCCAGGCGGGCTTCGGGTCGCGGCGGGCGATGGAGGAGCGCATCCGTGCCGGCGAGGTTACGGTCAACGGCAAGGTGGCCGGCATCGGTGATCGCGTGACTCCGGAGGACAGGGTCAGGGTGGGCGAGCGCATGCTGCGCTGGCCGCAGGCGGATCGCCTGCCGCGGGTGCTGCTCTATCACAAGCCGGAAGGCGAGATTGTCAGCAATGACGATCCGCAGGGACGGCCGACGGTGTTCGCGAAGCTGCCGCCGGCGAAGGGCGCCAAATGGCTGGCGATCGGGCGCCTCGACTTCAACACCAGCGGCCTGCTGATTTTCACCACTTCGGGCGATCTCGCGAACCGGATGATGCATCCGCGGTTTTCGGTGGACCGCGAATATGCGGTGCGCGTGCTCGGCACGGTGCATCCGGCGGCGCTGGATGCGCTGCGCGCCGGCGTGCGTCTGGAAGACGGTGTTGCGCGTTTCGAGCAGCTGGAGGAAGAGGGGGGCGAGGGCGCCAACCGCTGGTTCCGCGTGCTGCTGAAGGAGGGGCGCAACCGCATCGTGCGCCGCCTGTTCGAGTCCCAGAACCTGACGGTCAGCCGGCTGATGCGGGTGCGTTTCGGCATCATCGCGCTGCCGCCGCAGCTGAAACGCGGTCAGTTCATCGAGCTGCCGGCAGCCGACGTCGCAAACCTGCTGGCCTGGATCGAGAACCCGGAGCAGCCTCCCGCAGCAGCGCCTCCCGCTGCAGCAGCAGCACGCAGTCGTCCCCGCCGCTCGTCTCCGCCCAGATAAACGGCAGCCGCGGAAAGGCGCGCTCGACACGCGCGCGGTAATGGCCGACTTCCATCACCAG
>JAEYXO010000280.1 GCA_023431245.1 Pseudomonadota bacterium
CCACCCCGCCCCCCGGCGCGCGCCGGCTGATGGGTGCCGGCGCAGAGCAGCACAAAATCGACGCCGCCCCAGGCAGCGACGATGCGCTGCAGCGCGGAGGCCGCTGCGGCGGCATCGGTGACATCGAGCGGCAGCGCGAGCGCTGCATCACCGTGCAGCGCCGCCATGCGCTCCAGTTCTGCCGCGCTGCGCGCCGACATCGCCACCCGCGCACCCCGCGCCAGCAGGGCCCGTGCCACCGCCGCGCCGATGCCGCTGGAGGCGCCGATGATCCAGGCGCGCTTGCCTGTCCATTCGCGCAGAGGATGGCTCAGGCTCATGTCCGTTTGCGGAAACTGAGGATCACCTCGCCGAGGCGGATGCCGAACTTGCTCATCACCGAGCGGTTGAGCATGACCTGATCATCGACCATGTACATCCAGTCGTCAAAATCCACCTCCCAGGTCCTGCCGTCAACCTCGAGCCTCAGCACGTATTGCCAGCGCAGCGCGTTGCCGTACACCTCGCCCCGCGCCTCGCCGACGACATCGTCGGCGGTGCCGCGGTAACGGTTGCCGCCGAGGTGCGTGATGGTCCACACCCGGCGGCTGCGCGTGCCGTCCGAGTACTCGAAATGTTCGTCGAGGATGCCGGTGTCCCCCTTCCACTGCGCATCGATCCGCACGTAAAACCGCTTGACGACCTTGCCGCCGCGGTCCTGGAACAGGCCCCAGGCATCGACCGTGCCGTTGAAATAGCGCTTCAGGTCCATCGCCGGCCGCTCGTCCCGGTAGGTCTCCACCGGCACCGTGCCGCATCCCGCCAGCAGCAGCGAGAGCACCGCCAGCAGCCCCTTCCATCGTTTCCATGCGTTCATGCCTGGACTCCTTTCCATCCCGGTGACGGCTGCCGGGACTCCGGGCCCGACAGCCACAAGATCAGCAGCGCCGCCAGCTTGATCACGCAGGGCAGCAGCGCATAAACCCAGGACAGCGCCGACCCCTGGCCCGCGGCGGTTCCCGGGACATAGTCCAGCCATTGCAGCAGAGGCAGCGCGATGCCGGCGGCCAGCGCCAGCGCGAGTTTTTCGAGCAGGTGCCAGAGTCCGAAGTAGGCGCCGTCGGGCCGTCCGTCACGGCCTTCGTCATCATCAATCACGTCGGCCAGCATCGACGTCGGCAGCGCCAGGTCGGCGCCGAAGGCCAGCCCCGACAACACGCAGACCGCGGCAAAGGCCGCGGCATCACCGGCGCCCAGAAAATAGGCCCAGACAAACGCAGCCACGGCCATCGCCATGGCCAGCAGCCAGGCGCGTGCCTTGCCGGCGCGCGCGGCGAGACGCACCCACAGGGGCATGCCCGCCGCGCCGGCGACAAAATAAAGCACCAGGAACAGGGGCGTCAGATCCGGGCGCTGCAATACGTCGGCGGCAAAAAACAGCAGCAGGGTTGCCGGCACCGCGGCGGCAACGCCGTTGACCAGGAACACCAGCGCAAGGCGCCGGAAACGCGGATTGCGCAAGGGCTGCAGCAAGGCGCGCAGCGTCACCGCGCGTGCCGCCACCGGCGGCGCCGCGGGCCCGGCAGCAAGCGTGATCATGGCCGCGGCCAGCAACAGCGGCACATAGGCGGTGGAGAACAGCGTGAGGCCGGCGGCCGCGCCCTGTGAACGCACCAGCAGTTCCGGTCCCGCAGCCGCCAGCAGCACGCCGGCCAGGGCGGCAATGCCGCGCGCGGCCGTGATGCGCGTGCGCTCGGCGTAATCCCGCGACAGGGCGCTGCCCAGCGCAAAATGGCCGATGCTCGCCGCACTGAGGCCGAGGTAGGTCAGCACCAGCGAGCCCGCGAGCCAGGCGGCGAGGCCGGCGCCCGCCGCCGGGGGATTGAACAGCAGCCAGAATCCCGCTGCCAGCGGCAGCACTGCGCCGCCGATCATCGCCTTGCGTCCGCCGCACCGCGCCGGTATGCGGTCGGCGAGTGCGCCGAGCAGGGGATCGCTGACGGCATCGAGCAGGCGCACGGCCAGCAGCAGGAACCCGACCAGCGCGAGATCGAGCCCGAGCCCGGCGTAATGCTTCGGCACCTGCACATGCACCGGCAGCGCAGCCGCTGCCAGCGGCAGCGCAACGGCCGCATACGCTGCCAGGGCCCTGTCAGTCAGCGCGGCCATCGTTGCCGAGCAATGCCGTGCGCAGCCCCGGCGTCTGGGTGCGCGGATCCAGCCAGATGGCGAAGAAGCGTCGGGCAAACTCCGGATCCTCGATGATGCCGAGCTGCCGCGTTCCGGAATGGAACAGTGCGCCGCGCCCCGGCAGATAAAGTCCGATCAGCCGGCTGCCTTCACGCACATCCGGAAACACGCCACGCATCGCCGCATCCCAGCGCGCCAGACGGGCCTCGTCCTTCATGCCCATTCTCCGCATCTCGTCGATGCTGGTTGCGGCAAGCTGCGCGCCGCTGATGTCCCGCGCGTAAACGATGTCAAGCACATGGGGCGCGTCGGGCTGCCAGCGGCCGTCGCGCGACCACAGCGCGGCGTCGTAGACATGAAAACCCCACCAGCGCAGCCGCCCCTTGCCGACCATGCGGCAGCTCTCGAGCACGCTGCACACCTGCGCCGGCAGTTCCGCCGGCACATTGACCGCTGCTGCCGGCATGGCCAGCAGCAGCACGAGGATCGGGAATGCCGCCTTAAGCATGCACCAGCACCGCCTGCATCACGCTGGTGGCGCCGGCGCGGAAGCCGGCTTCGCAGTAGGCGAGGTAGAAACGCCAGGTGCGCATGAAGCGCTCGTCGAAGCCCTGCGCTTCGACCTGCGCGGCCGCAGCGTCGAAGTTCCGGTGCCAGCGGCGCAGCGTTTCGGCGTAGTCGAGTCCGAAGGCATGCGTGCCGGTCTGGGCGAGGCCCTGATCTGCCGCTTCCGCGCGGAACCGCTCCGGCGACGGCAGCATGCCGCCCGGAAAAATGTACTGCTGGATGAAGTCGGTGCCGCTGCGATAACGCTCGAACTTCGATTCGGCGATGGTGATGGTCTGCACGACGGCCCGGCCGCCCGGTTTCAGCCGGTCGCGCAGCGCGGCGAAATAACCCGGCCAGTAACGCTCGCCGACCGCCTCGAACATCTCGATCGAGACGACATGGTCGAACTGGCCCTCGAGGTCGCGGTAGTCACAGAGCCTGAGATCGACGCAATCCTGCAGGCCGGCCGCGGCAATGCGCGCCCGGGCATGGCCGAGCTGCGCCTCGGACACGGTGATGCCGGTGACCCTGCAGCCGGCACGCGCCGCATGCTCGGCAAAACCGCCCCAGCCGCAGCCGATCTCGAGGATGTGGTCGCCCGCCTTCGCGCCGAGCTCGCGCAGGATGCGCGCGTACTTGGCGGACTGCGCCTGCTCGAGGCTGAGCGACAGGTCGCCGTCGAACAGCGCCGAGGAATAGGTCATCGTGCCGTCCAGCCACAGCCGGTAGAAATCATTGCCGATGTCATAGTGGGCATGGATGTTGCGGCGGCTGCCCGCGCGCGTGTTGGGGCGCAGCCAGTGGCGCAGCCGGTAGGCCAGCGTCGCCCACCAGCGGCCGTGGATCGCCTGCTCGATCGCCTGTTCGTTCAGCGCGCCGAGCAGCAGCAGCTGCGTCAGATCGTCGGTGTTCGCGCGGCCGGCGATCCAGGCCTCGGCAAGGCCGATATCGCCCTTCCTCAGGATGTCGCTGCAGACCCGCCAGTCGGCCAGCGCGAGGCTGGCGTGGGGGCCGGGACGGACGCCGGCAAATTCAAGGTGCCTGCCGTCAGGCGTGCGCAGGGTGATGCTGCCGCAGCGCAGCTGCTCGAACAGGCGGAACAGCCAGCGGGCGGCGGCAGGTTCATTGCCGGCGGGCGCGGCATCGGTCAGGGTGTTGTTCATCGTGTGGTGTCCTCGGCTGGGGGCAGGGGTTTCGGAAAAAAGGGCACGCGCTTCAGCCACAGCCGCAGCGCGTGGTAATGGATGCGCAGCATCACGCCGAAGGTCAGCGCGGGATGGCGCAACAGTGCGCGCGCCAGCGCGGCGCCGGTCAGGGGCCGCGCCGAGCCGCCGACACTGGTGACCAGCCGGTGTCCGCGCGCATCCTCGTAATCGATGCGGAAGCTGCAATGCGCGCCGGCATCGCTGAACCGGAAACGGTAGGTGCCGGACACCGGAAAAAACGGCGACACATGGAAAACCTTGCGCGCCGTCAGCCAGTCGCCGGCGGCGATCGGCCGCGCGTCTTCATGGGCCAGCAGATAGTTGTGATGTTCACCGAAAGTGTTGCTGACCTCCGCCAGCACGGCTCGCAAGGCGCCCCGCCGGTCATGGCACAGCCAGAAACTGACGGGATTGAACACGTAGCCCAGGACCCGCGGGAAGCACTGCAGCCAGATCGCGCCGTCGGCACAGTCGAGACCGTGTTCCGCGAGCAGTCCGCGGATCCAGGGTTCCAGCGGGCTGCCGTCACGCGGGCCGTGATCGGCGTCATGGAAGGCGCAGAGGTTCCAGCGGTTGCGCGAACACAGCGCCGGCAGTTCCGGCGGCGGCCCGTCGATGCGCAGGCGCAGTAAAAACACGCCGTGGCGGAACGCATGCACGGCCGGCGCATGACGGTGATGCATCACCGTGCCCGTGTAGAGCAGCGCGCGCGGCGAAGCTGCAGTCATGCGGCAACCTTCAGCGCCTCGGGCTGGGGCAGCCAGGGTGCGCTGACGCCGAGCCCCGCCGCCACCGCCATGCCGGCCTTCAGGCCGTCCTCATGGAAACCGAAACCGGTCCAGGCGCCGCAGAACCAGGTGTTGCGGCGCCCCTGCAGTTGCGGCAGGCGCGCCTGTGCCGCATCGCTGCCGAGGTCGAAAACCGGGTGGGCATAGACATAACGGTCAATCACCGAATCCGCGCGCGGCGCGCGCGCGGGATTCAGGGTGACTATGACCGGCCGCCGGAAGGGCAGCGGCTGCAGCTTGTTGATCAGGTAGCTGACACCGACCGGCCGGCCGGCATCGGCCGCGCCGCCGGCGTGGTAATTCCAGGCCGACCAGGCCGCGCGCGACCGCGGCAGGAAGCTTTCGTCGGTATGCAGCACGACTTCGTTGTCCTGCCAGCCGACCGCACCCAGCAGCGCACGCTCTTCGGCGTCAGCATCGGCCAGCAGGCGCAGCGCCTGGTCGCTGTGGCAGGCCAGCACCACGGCGTCAAACCGCGCCTCCGCGCCTCCGGCCTGCAGCACGACGCCCCGGTCGAGCCGGCGCACCGCGGAAACCCGCGTGGCCAGCCTTGTGTCGGCGATGCCGGCGGCGAGCTTTTCGACATAACTGCGCGCACCGCCGGTCACGGTGCGCCATTGCGGCCGGTCGCTGACCTGGAGCAGGCCGTGGTTGTCGCAGAAACGGAAAAAGGTCTGCGCCGGATAACGCAGCATCGTCGCCGTCGGGCAGGACCAGATGGCGCCCGCCATCGGCAGCAGGTACCAGTCCCGGAACGCCGGCCCATAACACCCGGCATCCAGAAACTCGCCCAGCGACCCGGTGGCGCCGCCGGCCGACCGGGCCAGCGCCGTCGCTTCGCGGTTGAAACGCAGGATGTCGGCCAGCATGCCCCAGAACCGGGGAAGCAGCAGGTTGCGGCGCTGCGCGAACACCGTATCGAGATTTGCGCCCGCCCATTCGATGCCGGCCTCTTCAATGCGCACCGAGAACGACATGTCGCTGGCGCAGGACTGCACGCCGAGGTGCCGGAACAGCGCAATCAGGTTGGGATAAGTGCGGTCGTTGAACACCAGGAAGCCGGTGTCGACCGGCGCGCTGATGCCGTCGAGTGTGACGTCGACCGTATGCGTATGCCCGCCGAGGTAATCGTTGGCCTCGAACAGGGTCACCGCATGGCGGTGTGACAGCAGCCAGGCTGCTGACAATCCGGCGATGCCCGAACCGACGACGGCGATGCGCCTGCCCTGCGTTGCGGGATGCATGTTATTTGACCCGCTCGACCAGGGCATAGGCCGAATGATTGTGGATCGATTCGAAATTCTCGGCTTCCACGGTGTAAGCGAGCACGCGCGGATCCGCATCGAGGCGCAGCGCGATGTCGCGCACCAGGTCCTCGACGAACTTCGGATTGTCGTAGGCGCGCTCGGTGACATATTTTTCGTCGGGCCGCTTCAGCAGTCCGTAGACCTCGCAGGACGCTTCCTGCTCGGCGATGCCCGCCAGTTCCTCTATTGCCAGCGGCTCCGCGCACCGCACCGTGATGCTGATTTCGGAGCGCTGGTTGTGGGCGCCGTATTCCGAAATCTCCTTGGAACAGGGACACAGGCTCGTCGCCGGCGCCGACACCCGCGTGGTGAATGCCGGTCCGGCGGGCGTCTGTTCGCCGCGGAACATCACGCGGTAATCGAGCAGGCTCTCCACGCCCGACACCGGCGCGCGCTTGCGGATGAAATAGGGAAAACGCATCTCGATCATGCCGCTCTCCGCGCCGAGCCGCTGCAGCATGCCTTCGAGCAGGCGGGCGAAAGCCGGCGGATCGATCGCCTCGTCGCACTGCTGCAGGACTTCTACAAAGCGCGACATGTGGGTGCCCTTGACCTCGGGGGGCAGTCCCACGGCCATGTCGACCGTGGCCACGGTCGGCACCGCATCGCCGGCGGCGGCGGCGATGCGCAGGGGATGAACCAGTGCCTTCACGCCGACGCGGTTGATGTAGACGTTGCGGCGATCGGCAATCGCCTGCACATCGGGTAACCGCCATTGTTCGGGTGCATTCATGATGCGCTCCTGTCTTGGGCAAATTGCAGCAGACCTGGGATGGTCAATCGGGTAATCCGGCTCGTTCTGACACAAGGCTGACCCGCAAAGGCTTTACCAGCGATTGACTTTGTTCAGCCAGTGACCAATAATGTCTTGGTCAAAGATACAGAAATGAACCGAAAATTCCCATTTTTTGCCATTTAATCCTTATAGTGTCCAAGACAAATGACTGAGATACTGGACAGTACAGCGGACCTCCAGAGCGCCTGCTACAACATCGCTGCCGTCGAACGTGACACGGGTTTGTCCAAGGACACACTGCGGGTCTGGGAACGGCGCTACGGCTTTCCCAAGCCGCGGCGCGACCAGCACGACGAACGCCTGTACTCGCTGCCCGACCTCGAAAAGCTGCGCCTGCTGCGCCTGCTGATCGACTATGGCCACCGCCCCGGAAAGATCATCAACCGCAGCACCGCCGAACTGGCGCAGCTGGTCAGCGCGCGCACGCCGGACCAGTCTCCGCCGCCGGAGATCGCCGCGATCATCGAGCTGCTGCTGCAGCACGACGTCGACCAGTTCCGCAATGCGCTGCTGCAGGCGCTGATGAAACAGGGCTTGCTGCGCTTCGTCACCGAAACCGTGGCCGGACTCAACCACTGGATCGGCGAAGCCTGGCTCGCCGGGCGGGTACCGGTG